>CAYQBZ010000486.1:1062-2667 GCA_964415855.1 uncultured Rikenellaceae bacterium | reverse complement strand
CCCCCCACTTGAGGAGTATGTTGGGAGGGTACGTGAGGTTCTGAATGACCCTCAGGCAAGTTAATGTTCCTTCTTTTTTATTTAACCTTCTTCTCAGTAAAACATGTGTTGAGATATAGGGGTCAATAGCCCGTATATTAATTTGACATTGGTATACACAATACTATACAGATATGCAGAATGGAAATATTTATATACTAGTATGTTTTCTTATCTGGCTATTATGGTCATATTGTTTGATCAGTATAACCTGCCAGACGATTTTTACGAGATCGTCTTTTCAACAGACCAGCAGAAGACTGTGGCTGCGCTGCTTGTTAGGCATATTAAGGAGAATGGCGGTACGCTTTCAAAGCCTCAGATGTCGAGTTTTGCTACTGAGTTGCATGAAGGTAAGATAAAGCATAACGGCCAGGAAATCTCGTACAATAAACGGCAGTTTTATGACCGGATACTGACCCCGATGAAGGCCATGGGGCTTGTCGGGTATGACATGTACAACAAGATATACTCACTGTCAAAAAATTTTCACAAAGCGATGACTGAGATTGCAGATATGTGGCTGGAGGAATTCGATAAGGAAATCACAAAATAATGATTAATGAAGGCTCCCTGCGGTCTTCTACATTACCACCCCATTAAACCCCTCATGCAAAACCTAACAGGGAGCCTTTTTCTTTTTTCTTTTGTCGTGCAATTATTTGTTACCTTAAGATGGTAACATTTTCAAAAGCTTTTTATATTACGCTGGATTTCTCATCAGTATGAAAAAAGGTGCTTTCCCGAACCTGCATAAGCTAAAGCAAGAACAGATACAACTTGCAAAAAAGATCAGTACCCGCACAGAGTTCTCTGAAGTGAAATTTATTGGCGGGGTTGACGTTGTTCATACTGCAAAAGACATTATATGCTGTGCTGTGGTGCTTGAAGCGGGTTCACGCAGGCTTGTGGAAAAAAGGGTTGTTGTCACCAAGCCTCATATGAAGTACCTGGCGGGTTTCTTAAGCTATCGCCTGGCTCCCGGGTATGTGGAGGCTGTCACACAACTGACTAACAGGCCTGATATTCTCATATGTGGTTGCGACGGCATTATCCATCCACGAAGAATCGGATGCGCTTCACACGTGGGACTACTATTGGATATGCCTACTATCGGGGTTGCCAAAAAGCTCACGTGCGGAAAGCTGGAGGATAGGAGGGTTTATGTTGATGGTGAGTTGCGGGGGCTAGCTTTGCAGACCCGTGAGCACGCAAAACCGATTTTTGTCAGCCCGGGGCACAAAATTTCTGTTGCAAAGTCCATGGAAGTTGTATCAACCTGGCTTCATGACGGCAGCAAACTGCCTGACCCACTTCGGCTGGCGCATAAGTTCGCCATGCTTGAGAAAAAGAGCCTGCATGAGCAGGAATAGCCACTGGCGGTGTGGATGGATTAATACGTGCTCATGTTTCTGAATTGATGAATTGTTCTGCAAAATTTTATATACTCCTATGTGAGGGACCATATCATGCCTAACAAGACCCAACCAGCAGACAAGAAAGTGAAAAGGAGGAAGAGTGGCAGCAGAAATAGGAAGGGTGCCAGAAAGGTTACTAAGAGTACGG
>CAYQBZ010000486.1:0-1052 GCA_964415855.1 uncultured Rikenellaceae bacterium | reverse complement strand
AAGTTTTTTAAATATACTTAACCGAATGCAAAATCCTAAAAAAAAAAAATATTAACAAAAAAAAAAAAAAATAATATATATTGTACACATAAAGAGCAACCGGAGTACCGGGTGCCAGAAAGGTTACTAAGAGTACAGATACGCTACATGAGAAAATCCTTGGTATCATCAGTGTTTCTTTAGCTCCCGTCGGCATCCTGTTGATGAGATTTGCCTTTCCACTGTCACTTGTAACAGGGATTGTGGGGGTAGTTTGCGGGATCCTGCAGATGCGGCGGAAGAAATGCACTGTGGGCATGATAGGCGTAATCCTGAATATGATTGTTGTTGTTGGCACACTCCTCTATACCATTTTTATCATACTACTTGCCTATTTGCTCATCCATGCGATGGAACAAATAGGTTAAGGGAAGTTACATAGGGAATACTGAGATGCCATAGTAACCTTAAAAGTGGTTATGAACCTTTCAGGTATGGTTTGTCGGATTCTTAAGGTATGTGAAGAGGAGCCATTATGTGAGTACTTTTTTGCAGGAAATTAATCGAATCAGCGCCCCTTGTTTTGCAGAGCCATTCAGCGGAAGTTCTGCTCTATGCCCTTTATGTTAATTTTCAGATGGGCAGGGGGATCTGTGGTAAGTAGGCTACAGTGTATTATTTCTAACGCATGCTTCTCACAGAAAAATATTTAAGGGCAAGCGGGTGGGATTTCTTCAGGAGGGTTTTTTGGCCACAGTACAAAAAAAGAGGTAATTGGATGATTGAACAGAAAGCGCTTGTAATTGATGCTGCGAATGGTGAGTGGCAGGTTAAAAAGATACGTGATGATCTCATTACGGGACCGGTTGATTTCGGATTCCGGATGAGCCAGAAGGGGAATTATTTCTGTTTCGGGAAGGGGCTGCTTGCGGGTTCGCTGATTCCTGGTACGCACAGGCTGATCCTGTCTGGCATTAGTCCTGTGTGGGAGTCTTTCTATATTTCTACGATGGGCGGCGCTGCGCTCAAGTTTGATAAGCTTGGCATTAACTATGTTGCGATAAAAGATGCTT
>CAYQBZ010000485.1:0-2671 GCA_964415855.1 uncultured Rikenellaceae bacterium | reverse complement strand
CATGAATATTTTCCTGTTATATCAAAGGATGAATATTCTAAATCCCATCTCAACTCATTTGTAAATAGCTATTTCTCAAACTCGTTCGGAAAAATGGTAAGCTTTTTTGCCAGGGAACAGGAGATTTCAGTTAAAGAGATGGAAGATATAATGAAGATCATGGATAGTGAAGTAAAAAAAATAAAAGCTGAAAAATGAATCCGCTCCTTATATATATGGTAAAGTCTGCTCTCTGTATTTCAGTATTTTATATTGTATATGCCACGATGCTGAGCAGGGATACGATGTATGGAAGAAACAGGGTATTTATACTTGTTTCGGTTATTTCAGCAATAATACTTCCTTTCATTACCATTGAGACCAGCAAGCCTGTCGGTACTCTATTTTTTGGCAAAATGCTTTCCGAAGTTCTCATCACAGGGTCTTCTGCTACATCGGAGACAGCAATGAGTTTTGCAATTGGTTGGCCTCATTTAATTTTGGTTATTTATATTACCGGTGTCCTGTTATTCATTACCAGGCTTATATTTAACCTGGGGAGACTTTACTTACTGATAAAGAATAACAGAGAAGCTGAAACGAACATTATCTGGTTCAGGGGACTAAATACGGCAGGGTTCTCAGCTGTCAATTATATATTTATTAATTCCGGTTTATCGGGTAAGGATGCCGAAGAGGTTCTCAGGCATGAAAATAAACATCTTGAACATTTCCATTCATATGATATTCTTTTTATGGAAATCATCAAATCCCTGCAATGGTTTAATCCGTTTATTTACCTGTTCGACAGGTCATTAAGGGCCGTTCATGAATACCAGGCTGATGAGGGATGTTTAAAAAGCGGTATGCCTGTTTTAAGCTATCAGCAACTTCTGATGAACCAGGTTTTCAAAGCCAGGGCATTTACTTTCACAAATAGTTTTTCCAATCCGACCCTAATAAAAAAACGAATGATCATGATGACAAAAAAACGCTCAAGAATGCTGGCAAACCTGAAAATACTAATGGTCATGCCGGTTATAGCAGTTTTACTGATTGCATTTTCTTCCTGCAAGGATAAGCAACAATCGAAAGAAGCTGCTGGTGAAGAAATCGTATCTCCTCCTCCTTCGCCACCACCTGTTACGGATGGAGAGAAGAAAGTTGAAGCCGGAATGCCTGTTCCGGCTGATGCTCCACCACCACCGCCACCACCTTCAAGCAAATATGAAGTTGCGAATGGTGATACAACCTGGGTTGTAGTGGATGAGATGCCTGTTTTCAAGAAGGGAGGAATTGAGACTCTGCTTAAGTTTTTAAGGGATAATACAAATTATCCTGAAAAAGCAAAAGAAGAAAACATCCAGGGAAGAGTTGTTGTAAATTTTGTTGTTAAAACAGATGGCAGCGTTGACCAGGTGAAAATTCTTAAGGGTGTTGATCCTGAACTCGATGCGGAAGCATTAAGGGTTGTAAAATCTCTTCCTGCATTCGAAAAGCCTGGCATTGAAAAGGGCAGGCCTGTTGCCGTTTGGTTTAATGTACCTATCATATTTGCACTTCAATAGGACATTTCTTTCTTAATCATCTATAAAAACCGATCTTTTAAGGAGGGTCGGTTTTTTAATTATTAAAAATCCTATTTCCTTAGATCAGTTTAGGGAATTATTCAACGCCTCAGGCGTTGTAATCATTTACTTCGTGAAATACCATGGATGCTACCATGGAAATTGGAATTAGATGCCTCTGGCATCATAATACCATTAAAACCTGTGGTATAAAATTCTCTCTGAATAATAAAAACTTACCCTGGATGTCAGAATTAAACGCTGACGCTATCATTTTAAATGCCTTACCATGGAATATTAAACTGAGTGCGCTATTTAATTTTATAATATCCATATAAAAGGTGTTACCATGGATACTATTCTATTGTTTCGCCATAGAAAAGATTATTCCAATATCCCCGGTCACATCCGGGGTAGGATCTGGAATATGTATATGATCCCGGAGAGCTTGCCCCGCTTCTAGCGGGGGATCAAATTTGTACTTCTAACAAATTATTAATATTTTTATTTCTTGTGCTAAAAGGAAATATTATGTCAACTTACACTCAATTTTTGTATCAACTGGTCTTTGGCAGTAAAGATCATCAAGCATTTCTTTCAAATAAAAACAAGGAAATCCTTTTCGCCTACATTGTAGGCATTCTGAAGAATAAAAAATGTCATTCCTATATAGTCGGGGGCACTGTCAATCACATTCATATTATCACACATATTCACCCTGCAATATGCCCTGCATACCTGATAAAAGATATAAAGGAAGCAAGTCATATAATGATTCGGCGTGAAAAGTCTTTATTCCCGTATTTTGACGGATGGCAGGTAGGTTACAGTGGATTTACATATCATATCTCAAGTAAAAAGGTATTGATAAACTATGTATTAAATCAGGAAGAGCATCATAAGAAAGTCTCTTATAAAGAAGAGCTGATTAATATGTTAAAAGAGAATGATATAGAATTCAAAAAGGATTATCTGTTTATATAGATTTTCTTCAACGCCTCTGGCGTTGCAATTTATTACTGCACCCTTACCATGGATGTAACCATGGATATTAGACTTAGATGCCTCTGGCATCAATTATAAAAGTACCCTGGTATATTAGGATATTTCATACTTTGGATGTA
>CAYQBZ010000484.1:0-2676 GCA_964415855.1 uncultured Rikenellaceae bacterium | reverse complement strand
TATAATTCTTGACTCAATTACCGAGGGAGTTTTTACGGTTAATTGTAAATGGTTAATTACCTCGTTTAATCGTGCAGCTGAAAATATTACTGGTATATCTCGTGAAGAAGCAATGAACCAACCGTGCAAAAATGTGTTACGTGCGGATATCTGCGAAACAAACTGTGCCCTTGAGGAAACCATTCGCACCGGGAAGCCAATAGTAGGCAGGACAGCAACTATTATAAACTCAGTGGGTAAACGAATGCCGATAAGTATTTCCACAGCTATTTTGAAGAATAAACATGATGAAGTTATTGGGGGAGTTGAAACATTCCGTGACCTCACGATGATCGAAAATCTTCGTAAAGAAATAGAACGTGATTACAATTTTGAAGATATCATTAGCCGCAGTCATTGTATGCATGAACTTTTCTCTATTCTTCCGGAAATTGCCGAAAGCACAAGTACTGTATTAATAGAGGGTGAGAGTGGAACCGGCAAGGAACTTTTTGCGAAAGCCATTCACAACCTGAGTCCCCGCAGGGAGGACCCATTTGTCGCTGTCAATAGTGGAGCGTTACCGGACACCCTTTTAGAGTCAGAGCTTTTTGGTTATGAGAAGGGCGCATTTACCGATGCAAGGAAGGATAAACCGGGTCGCATTGCTCTGGCAGAGGGAGGAACTCTTTTTCTTGATGAAATTGGAGATGTTTCACCAGCATTACAGGTAAGACTTTTAAGATTTTTACAAGAAAAAGTCTACGAACCGTTGGGTTCCGTAACATCTGTCAAGGCTGATGTACGAATAATTACCGCGACCAATCATGACTTACGCAATCTAATGCAGGAGAAAATATTTCGTGAGGATCTTTATTACCGCGTGAACGTTGTAGGAATCAAGATTCCACCACTTAGGGAGCGAATGGAAGATATCCCAATTCTTGTTGATCATTTTATCACGCGTTTTAATCGAATACAGGGCAAAGAAGTTACCGATATCAGTGATGAAGCACTTACCTGCCTCATGTCTTACGATTTTCCCGGAAATGTACGGGAATTGGAGAATATTATCGAACGGGCGTTTGTACTATGCCGTTCAGGCCGGATAGAACGAATGTATTTGCCGGAACCTATATGTATCACACCATGTCTTGATTGTTCAAAACATGGAGAAATTACATCAATGGAGCAGATGGAAGCTTCATTCATAATGAACACACTTCGAAGAAACAACTGGAACCGTTTGGAAGCGGCACGACAGCTTGGTATTCATAAAACCACCCTTTACCGTAAGATTAAGTCCATGGGACTTGACATACCCTCTTCAAGAAAACAGTCCTGATTATATTTTCCTGCATCACCTCTCAATACACTTAATGATAGATAATGCAATTATGCAACTTTTATCTCTAATGAAAGTAGCATTTTGTTACTCTTTTTGCCCACCTTTTCCTGCCCTTGTTTTATAACATGTAGTTTTTATATATGGTTATAATTATTCATGACTTCTGGCATAACTATTGCTAACTATTAAAGCGTTATGAATAGAACAAGAGTAGCAATTCCGATATGGTCTGGTCGAGTTTGCACAGTGTTTGATTTTTCGCAACGACTTCTGGTAGTGGATTTTGAAGGCAATAAAGAACTTGAGCAAAAGGAATATGCTTTGGAGAATGTGCCTTCCATGATCCGTGCAAGCAGATTATTGCGTCTCAATGTGCAGGTGTTAATTTGCGGAGCTGTTTCAAGTTCTCTTGCCAGTCTTGTGAGTAATTCTGGAATTAGAATTATCCCATTTATATGTGGAGATATTGATGAAGTTTTAAATGCTTATATAACTGGTTCGCTTGCGGACCCACGATTTCGCCTACCCGGTTGCACACCAACACCCGGGGGATACTGGAAAGGTCATCGGGGTTTTCGTGGAGGCAGAAAATAAATTGATTAAAAAGAAACATTTTAGTAAAAGAAATAGTCAAGAAAATCAGAGCTATTTATGCTGATGAATAATTGATAAAACAACCATTCTTTTTAGAAAGGAGTAACAGAATGCCATTAGGAGACGGAACAGGTCCTGATGGCAAGGGACCACTAACTGGCCGAGGTTTTGGCAGATGTTTCCTGCAAGGTCGGGGAAAAGGTTCAGGCCAGATCAGGACAGGTAAAATAAGCAGTATTGGATTGGCGCTTACCGGGATTATTATGAGAGACGCGTTCAATCCACATGGAGTGACAAGACGATTGGTAAATGGAGTGTGTCGCCTTGTTTCTGAGATGATTCCAAAGCGAGAACGATTGTCATCTTATAAGGATCAAAAAAGTATCGAACAGCACACACGTATAGAAATAACGAACCCGGATGAAACAAAAGATGAACTTTAACGTGAACCAACTTAACAAACGAGGAGGATAAGATGCCACAAGGTGATGGAACAGGCCCGCGACAGGGTGTTGGAAGAGGACGTCAGGGCGGTCCTTATGCCGCTGGCCCTGGTGGTGAATGCATATGTCCCAAATGCGGGGCAACGATCCAACATACCCCGGGTCAGCCATGCAGTCAAAGTACCTGTCTGAAATGTGGATCGCCAATGACACGTAAAATGTAAGCTGTACATAGAAAAGCTTTTTTAAAAGGAGGTGAGTGTCATGCCATTCGGAGACAGAACAGGGCCAGCGGGTCTCGGCCCGATGACA
>CAYQBZ010000483.1:1195-2691 GCA_964415855.1 uncultured Rikenellaceae bacterium | reverse complement strand
AATAAATAAGTTGATTTTTGGCTTATATATAAGTTCTAATAACATCAATATAATCACTTTAATTCAGAATTCATGGCTACACATAGAAATTTCAAGGTGGCAGTTTTCATGACATTAATAGCATTTTTCATATGTCTTAGTGCCTTCAGTCAGCAACCTATTTATAAAGATCCTTCTTACCCTATTGAGCAAAGGATTGATGACCTCATTTCCAGGATGACCTTACAAGAAAAGGTCGGGCAGATGAACATGCCCTGCGGGTATAAGAAAGCGATCGGATGGGGCATAGAAGCAGGTATGGCATGCATATTCAGGCTCATGACACCTGAGGAAAGGGCCAAACAAATGGAGGGCTGCAGGAAGCTTGCCCGTGGCGATCACAACGACGAGATTGGCCCTATAGGTGGATTTTTTACCATTGCAGACAGGATTATTTATGAGGGGACGCAAAAACAGGCAGAGTTTTTTAACGAGCTCCAGAAAATAGCCGTTGAAGAGACCCGCCTGGGGATCCCGTTGTTGAACACCGAAGAAGGAACACACGGTTTTATGTGCACAGGTGGCACTGTTTTTCCTGAGGGCCTTGCCATTGCAAGTTCTTGGAATATGGACCTTGTAAGGGATATCTATGGAGTAGTGGCTAAAGAAGGAAGGGCGATCGGTGCTCATATGTTTTGCACACTTGTTATTGAACCAAATAGAGACCCGAGAATGGGCAGGAACCAGGAAGGGTATTCGGAAGACCCTTACATGTGTTCCGAGATTGCCCGGAATATAGTAAAATCTATGCAGGGATATGATATTTCCGCTAAAGATAAAGGTATAGCGGTATTTACTTGCTTCCCTGGCCAGAGCGAGCCTGCAAGTGGATTGGAAAGGGGGGCCATGGACATGTCTGAGAGGAAACTGAGGGAGGTGTTTTTACCCCCCTGGGTTGCCGGGATAAAGGAAGGGGCAATAGCTGTAATGGCTACTTACCCTGCAATAAATGGTATTGTGACACATAGTTCTGAATATCTTTTAAAAAAGATACTCAGGGAAGAAATGGGTTTTGAAGGAGTGGTATTAAGTGAAGGTGACGGGATCAGCACAATACGTGGCGAGTACATGGCAAGGACACAGAAAGAAATAGGGCAGATAGCTGTCATGTCAGGTGTTGATGTGGGCATCTCATTTGAGAAGGCTTACATGGGTGCACTTGTTGAAAGTGCAAGGGAAGGAGAAATCCCTATGAGCGCCATTGATGATGCAGTACGGAATATCCTGAAGCTGAAATTTAAAATGGGCCTATTTGAGGACCCGTATGTTGACCCCATGTATGCAAAGGAAGTTGTAAATAGCAAGAAACATATTGAGCTTGCCTTGCAGGTTGCCAGGGAGGGGATCGTGTTACTTAAGAATGAAAAAAATACTCTACCACTGAAAAAAGATATAAAGTCCATTGCGATTATCGGCCCAAATGCAGATGCACGGATTGACCAACTTGGTGATTATAT
>CAYQBZ010000483.1:0-1185 GCA_964415855.1 uncultured Rikenellaceae bacterium | reverse complement strand
TCAGGAAGTGGTGACAGTTTTACAAGGTATTAAAAATAAAGTTCCTGTAAATACTAAAATTACTTATGTAAAAGGATGTGAAGTTATCGGGAATAATCTTAATGAAATAGAAAAAGCGAAAAATGCAGCTAAGAAAGCAGATATTGCAATAGTTGTTATTGGCGAAGGTGGGTATATAACGAATGGTGAGGGAAGAGATGTTGCAAGCCTGGATTTGACCGGACTGCAGGAAGAACTTCTCAA
Source organism: uncultured Rikenellaceae bacterium (assembly GCA_964415855.1). Taxonomy (GTDB): domain Bacteria; phylum Bacteroidota; class Bacteroidia; order Bacteroidales; family VadinHA17; genus LD21. The sequence continues at coordinate 942 of CAYQBZ010000483.1, read as the reverse complement.
AGCTGTATATGCGACAGGAACCCCAACTATTGTTATTTTAATAAATGGAAGACCTTTGTCAATCCGTTGGACTGCAGAGAATATCCAGGTAATCATTGAAGCCTGGATGTGTGGGGAGCAGGGAGGTAATGCTGTTGCAGATGTTCTTTTTGGGGATTATAACCCCAGTGGGCGACTCCCGATCTCTATACCCCGCCACTCAGGTCAGTTGCCTGTGTATTATAACCATTCCAAAAGCAAGTGGAAAAAATACATAGACATGTCGGCGCTGCCCTTGTACGAATTCGGGTACGGGCTGAGTTATACGACCTTTGAATATAGTAACCTGCAGATACTTCCAAATGAAATAAATACCGGTGGCGAGGTTCAGATAACTCTCGATGTTAAAAATTCCGGTAAAGTCAAAGGAGAAGAGGTTGTACAGTTGTACATCAATGATGTAATAAGCAGTGTTACAACACCCATAAAAGAACTTAAAGGCTTTTCGAAAATTTCACTCGAACCAGGAGAAACAAAAACTGTTAAACTCAAACTCCTTCCTGAGGACCTGTCGATTCTTGATAGGAATATGCACAAGGTTGTTGAGCCAGGAACTTTCCTTGTCATGGTTGGGGCTTCATCAGAGGACATACGGCTGAAGGGAGAATTTGAGGTAACCGATTAAGGATTGTTTTTTAGACGAGCCTACTCCTTTGAATATCATTATAGAATTATTTATGAAATAAATAGATAAACAAATATGAAAACAATATCTGCCTGCGAATTAATAAAAGAGCAATTAAGGGACTTCAACCAAATTAGGTATTTAAGTTTTATGATATTAGGAATGTTATTATTCACTTTCTTTATTTTCGAAACATGTGACGCAGCCATCCATGTGATCACATATAAAGCTCCCAAAGAAGAAATTCCGTCACCAGATTTCAAATTAACAATCAATAG
>CAYQBZ010000482.1:0-2701 GCA_964415855.1 uncultured Rikenellaceae bacterium | reverse complement strand
TTCTGAACAAGATCTCCGTTATGCAGTACTGTAACCCTGGGGGGCGTAAAATATGAGATAGAGTCTTTATTGAAGGTAGGTGCGGTAAAAATGATATCATACGACTGCCATTCACCAGGACCCCTGCTTGCATTAACCAGTGGTGCAAACTGCTTGTAAATACTACCAGCCTGACCATGACGGTAAGTAAGATTATTATAACTATCAAGTACCTGCACTTCATACAGTCCCTGCAGGAAGACCCCGCTGTTCCCCCGACCCTGGCTTTCTCCTGTCACTTCCGAAGGTGTTTTCCATTCAATGTGAAGCTGAAAGTTTCCAAATTTGCGTTTTGTCTGGATAAAACCGGATCCCCTGACACTGATGATTGTTCCATCCTTCACAATCCACTTTGAAGGATTACCTCTTGTATCTTCCCACTCGGAGCTGATATCATCACCTCCATTATAAAGTATTATGGCATCAGAAGGCGGATCACTGTCCCTTGCACCAGGCTTAATGATCTGAACCTCGGGCTCCATAATCTCCAACATGCCTGGAACCATCCTCCGTGGATCAACTGGTTTTTGGGTTTCAGGTCTTGTTCTCTGGGCTTGCTGCTGCTGTTGCTGCGGTTGTTGTTGTTGCTGTTGACCTGAACTGGAAACAAATACGAACAGCAATAAACTGATAATCAGTAAGTTTTTCATAGTTATGGTTTAAATTAATACAGGTTGATTTATAAATAAGATATCATCACTAATTCCTATGGCCAACAGGATCCAAGCCAGAATGTACCAGATAAGGCAAATGCAGATCCTGCTTCTTAAAATGATTCATAAAAATAGAAATTTTTCTTTATCGCAAAAATATTTGAGCCATATTTTATCCCTGTATTATTTTAACTTTGCCTGTATTGTATCTTTTCTTATCTGGCTGTAATGGAAACGAAGTATTATCCACTTGGACCAGGGGATAACAACCTGCTCACAAAAATCTTCAAAATTATATTTGGAACAGGATGCCTTGTTGTATCAATTTTCTGGATGGTATTTAAATTCAAAGAGACCGATACCACCATTTCTCTCTGGGTGACAATTATTTTTCTTGCGGGTTTCGGATTATACCAGATATGGTCAGGTTTGGGATATGCAACAAGATATATTGAATTAGGGTCAGAGACAATCAGATTAAAGAAGAACGCTCTTCTGCCTGCCTCGGATATCTTTGCCGGTGAAATAGAAAATATAGAGTCGCGTCCCCTTAATGTAGTTTTTTTCCTCAGAACAAAACGACGCATCCTGCTCAGGTTCGGTACAACTTATTATGAAACCAACGAGAAGATTATAGATGAGATAGCTGTTTTTGCCGAAGCCAACAATATACCATTTAAAATAGTTGAGGAGGAGATATGAAGAAGGCGGAAGGCGGTATGAGGTACGGGGTACGTTATTTGTCGATGTTTAAAAAGTTGACCTGTTTATAAAATCAGAGGCTTTTTATCCTCTCCCACACAGAAGTGGTAACAGGGATGCCTTTCTCCAGGTTATCTCTGCGGATGCTGGCGACATTTTCCCCCGGGTAACGGATCTTTACATTATCATCACCAGGCTTTGAATTGTGCAGATCCTCAATTATTTTTTGAACAGTGCTGTCAATTGCCGGAAAGTTATGAAGGCTTTTGAGGTTGATGGCGATAAATACCTGGGAAATACCTGATTCGGAAATGCAGCTTTCTATCTCATGGGTTGAGAGTCCACCGGAAAGAATTGCAGCAAGTATATCGAGCATGAGTGAGAGACTTGCTCCTTTCCAGTAGCCAACAGGCAGTACCCGCCATGTCTCCAGTATCTCATCAGGATCGGTTGTCATTTTACCCTGCCTGTCGAATCCTCCCGGATATGGAAGCTCCTTTCCTTCGCTCCTGAACGTCTCCATCTTACCGTAAGAAAACTGTGACATTGCAAAATCCAGTACTATTCCATCGTTTTTATATGGTACAGCGATAACGAAGGGATTATTACCAAGACGCGGATCTTCAGCACCCCAGGCTGGCATATTGGGGCAGGTATTTGTCCAGCAGATAAGCACAATACCTTTTTTAGCAGCCTGCCAGCCATATGTTCCGGCACGCATCCAATGGTTTGTATTAGCCAGAGTTACCATGCCAATACCATTTCCTGCCGAGAGTTCCATTGCCCGTTCTGTAGCGAATTCAGCATTTAAAGGACCCGGACCAAGGTTGCCATTCCATTGTTCAAGTGAACCGGTGCCATGAATAAGTGAAGGAACAGCTGCGGGTTTGATAAGCCCCTCACCGGTGTTCGTAACAAACCTGGGAAACCTGTAAACACCGTGCGAATAAACTCCTTCAATGCTGTTAATTGTAAATATTCCGGCGCATTTAGCAGCCCTTTGTTCTGAAAAACCAATTTTACGAAGGATCCTGTTAAACTGGGATTCCATTTCATCTGCAGGTATCCTTACCCGATCTTTAGCATTTTTCATTCAATATAATATTTATATGATACCTGACTGCATATTCTTATTTCATTGCTACGTCTGCAAAATCCATAAACTGGTTCCAGTCTTTCAGCAACAGATTATGAACACCGTCACGAATATGATAGGCCACCCTTCCGCTTATTACCTGTTTATTAAGTGGTGGCATGGCTTCTGGAATATCAGAGCCGGTACCTAAAAGTTTAAATACCGGCACAGC
>CAYQBZ010000481.1:0-2714 GCA_964415855.1 uncultured Rikenellaceae bacterium | reverse complement strand
AAACACCTGGTAAAAACACTTACAAGGGCTAACTTTGAAAAGATATGTGATAAGCTGATACAGTCGTGTATAGAGCCTTGTAAGATAGCCCTTAAAGACTCGGGGCTCACCGTTTCAGATATAAATGAGGTACTTCTCGTTGGCGGATCTACAAGAATACCTGCAATTCAGCAGCTTGTTGAGAAGTTCTTTGGAAGTGTTCCTTCGAAAGGCGTCAATCCCGATGAAGTTGTTGCAGTTGGTGCAGCCATACAGGGAGGTGTACTTACAGGAGAGGTAAAAGATGTACTCCTTCTTGATGTTACACCACTCTCACTGGGAATAGAAACTATGGGGGGAGTAATGACAAGACTTATTGAATCAAATACTACCATTCCGACAAAGAAAACAGAAGTATTTACCACTGCAGCTGATAGTCAGCCGTCGGTTGAGATACACGTTCTGCAGGGAGAAAGACCAATGGCCACAGGCAACAAAACGATTGGACGCTTCCATCTCGACGGTATCCCGCCTGCACCACGTGGAGTTCCACAAATAGAGGTGTCTTTTGATATTGATGCAAACGGTATCCTTCACGTGGCAGCTAAGGACAGGGGCACAGGGAAAGAACAAAGGATCAGGATAGAAGCTTCATCAGGACTCAGTGAAGACGAAATAAAGCGTATGAGAGATGAAGCCAGGGCAAATGCTGAAGCTGACAGCAAAGCAAAAGAGAAAGTTGAAAAGATTAACACAGCAGATAGCATGATCTTTACAACAGAGAAGCAGCTGAAAGAATTCGGTGATAAGCTGCCTGCTGATAAGAAACCTGCTATAGAGGAGGCTCTCTCAAAACTTAAAGAGGCACATAAATCACAGGATATTGAGGCAATAGATAAAGCCCTTGCAGAACTAAATACCGTCTGGCAATCTGCATCAGAAGAAATGTACAAAACTGCACAGGCAACGGGACAGCCTACTTCACAGCAGGATGCTGAACAACCAGGTGCAGACAGCGGCAAGTCGGGTGACGATGAGGTAACCGACGTGGATTTTGAAGAGGTAAAATAAATCTGCACATACCATCACATAAAGAGGTCTGTTATTATATGACCTCTTTTTTTATCCCCTCTGATTTGTGTACTTTTATACGAATTTTCCCGTTCCCAGAGTATGAAGCTTAAGATTATTGTTATCACTCTCTGCCTGTCTGTTTCAGCAACCGCTGCATCACAGTCCGCGACAGCAATTAACCAGAAAGATCCACAAGGACGAAAACAGGGACACTGGATAAAGAGAAATGCTGACGAAAATATAATATACGATGGGTTTTTTGTTAATGACCATCCTGTAGGGGAATTTAAAAGATATGATGAAAACGGAAGGTTAAAATCGTTTTTGACATACAGCAATGACGGGAATGAAGCCCTTGTAGTGATGTACCATCCTAATGGATTCATAGCATCAAGAGGCATATATATAAATCAGAAGAAAGAGGGAAAGTGGCAATTCTTTTCTGAATATTCAGAAGGGTACCTGATAGCAGAGGAACAATACACGGGAAATATCAGGAATGGCCCATCATTGAAATTCTACCCGGACAGTACCATTGCTGAACGGATCACCTATGTAAATGATATTAAACAGGGAGAATGGATAAAGTATTATCCCGACGGTAACATCTGTTTAAAATCAAGCTATCGTAATGATAAGGTAGAAGGCAGGTTTGAAGCCTGGTTTGATAACAGCCAGATACAGTTTTCCGGACAATACAGGAACAATGCCCGGGATGGAGTCTGGTACATATATAATAAGGACGGGACTATAAAATATCAACTTGAATATATAGATGGTGTTGCACAGAACAGACAGATGTATATTGATGAATCTGACTATATAGATTCCCTCGAACAGAACCAGGGAAAAATCGCCGACCCGGAAAAAACCGGAATAATAATTAAATGAGAGGGATAAGGCTTTCAACCGGAATAAGATCAATAATAACAGCCAGCCTGTTGCTAATCTTCAATGTCGGGATTTCAAACGGCCAGAACCCGGAATATAGGTACTATTACAGAGTCTATTTCAGCGATAAAGGTGGGGATGACCCGGCAAATTATGAAACCGGTGACCTTTTTTCCGCAAGAGCATTAACCCGTAGAGAAAAAAACGGAATAACTGCTCCCGACTTCAGGGATATCCCGGTCAGCAGCTTATACCTGAACCAGGTGTCGGCAATGGGATTCAAACTTCACTGTACCTCCAGATGGATGAATACTGCGCTTTTCAAAACTCAGTCTATGTCTGACATCAACCTCCTTCTCGATCTATCGTTTGTAAGTGACGTCAGGATCGTAAAAGTACCTGTCTCAAAGAGCAGCCTCAGGCACAAACTCGACTTTCAGGTAACGGATGCAGACTTCCCTCCTTTCGACCGTCCTTTAACGATGGTGAATGGTCCATCTCTGCATAATGCCGGTTTTAACGGGACAAATATATTGATAGCTGTCCTCGATGGTGGTTTCGTCTATGCTGACCAGGTATCTTCCCTTAGTCATCTGTACAGCAGGAATGGCGTGCAAGCGACCTGGGATTTTATAAAAAAGGATGCTTATATATATGACTACAGTACTCACGGAACAGCTGTGCTCTCGGTGCTCGCCGGGAAATTACCGGGAGTACTGGAGGGCACGGCACCCGGGGCTGATTATATCCTGCTAAGAACAGAGGATACC
>CAYQBZ010000480.1:0-2718 GCA_964415855.1 uncultured Rikenellaceae bacterium | reverse complement strand
TCTTCAGCCTGGAATCTTCAATATCATTAAGGATCATTTTTATGTTTGCAATACCTCGTACCGACATATACCTGTTGAAGTCGGTTGTCTGCTGGAGAAAATGCAGCACACCCCACCCCTTGCAGTAATAAAAATCATCCTGAAGAACATCGGCATCAGTCTTTTCCTGGATATTTAATATCTCGGGCAACAGTATCTTATAGATATCGTTGATAGCAAGTGCATTATCAATCCATGATTTCTCCTTTTCAGCAGGCTGCTTTATTGACACGACTTTCGCAGGACAGGGTGTCAGATAGATGACGCCGATCTCATCCTGGCCTAGGCCCAGCTTCTCTGAATATTTTCTCTTTGCGTTTTTCGCAACAATCTCCCTTGGCACGTCAAATGGCGAAATATATTTCATCAGGTTGGGATAGCTGACCTGTATCAAACGTATCACTGAAGGACAATTTGAACTTATCACAGGCAACGACTGCCGGTTTGATTTGATATATTCTGCTATGGCAAAGCCCATTTCATGAAGTTCCTGCGAAACATCCAGTACAACATCGAAACCCATCTTTTTCAAGGCCTTATGAATCACCGTTGGCGATACCCTGGAAGGAAACTGTGTATAGAGCACCTTGGATGGAATGGCAATTTTATATTTGAATCTGTTAATATCGCTTATCTCATCAGTAACCGGTACGAATACATTCTCTTCACATACATTGATACACTCCCCGCAATCGACACATAGATCATCATAAAGAATCACTTTATTGTGCCTGAACCTGAGAGCCCTGGTAGGACAGGCCCTGACGCACCTCATATCTCCTTTACAATTTTTTGTTACTATCAGATGAGAATGAAAATATTTCATTTCACATAAAAAATAGTCTCAATACTGGTTCCTTTATTAACCTTACTCTCAATATTAAAAATGTCGCTGTTCTTCTTTATATTTGGTAATCCCATCCCTGCACCGAATCCCAGTGCACGTTGTTCTTCGGTAGCTGTAGAATATCCTTCCTTCATTGCAAGCTCTATATTTTCTATTCCCTTTCCCTCATCATCAATTCTGACCCTGATCTCCTTATCGCCTGCTGACAGCATAACATTCGCTCTCAAGGCATGCATCACAACATTCATTTCGGCTTCATAAGTCGATATGGCTATCCTCCTTATCAGTGCAGGATCATAACCTATTGTCTTCAGGATAGCTTTAATCTGGGTAGACACCATTCCGGCGCTTCCGAAATCCTTTCCCTCTATAATGAATGAATGCGTTGTTATTATCCCTCTTTCTTTCGCTACTTCCTGTATATTTTCGACCAGGGGAACATCACCCTTTATGTTAGCTATTTTAACACAGGCCTCATACATGTCTGCATCTGTAGAGAGGACAAAAAGTTGTTTATCTTTTGCAAAGGAGAGGATATCCGTATCAGGCACTTTGCTTCTTAAGATAATAATACCCTTAAATTCAGCTACATATGCAGAAACAGCAGCCTGTATTGTATTCAACCCGGTCAGCAAAATAGAACCTGATTTGCCATATGCTAACACGTCGCTCATCAGATCAGAGGCATAAACCTCCGTAATATATTTACCCTGTATTACCTCGCCTTCCAGTACGTTAGCATTTAAAACATCTCTGATTTTTACAATATCGATGCCCTGTTGCATAACATCTTGCATCCTGCAGGTATTTGCTATTTTATGCCTGCTTCAACAAGTTTTGAAGCAAGTTCAAACGTTGGCAGGGGGCTGCTCATAATTACAACATGGTATCGGTTTGCCAGCTCTATAGTATCTTCAGGAACCTGTTTATTATGGGTTACAATCACAGCGGAAATATCAATCAGATTAGCAGCCGAAACAATGTTTTTATGTGATTGTACCGTGATCCAGATATTACCACTTTGAGCACTGCTCATTACATCTGAAAGCATATCAGAAATAAACACACCTGTTATATCTTTGTCTTCCAGGTTAGTAAGAACCTTAAGCGAAAGTTTGCTGATGAGATCCTGAAGCTTCATGATCATACTTATTTTAGGTTAAGTGTAGTTTAGAGTATTTCTGTAGGTCTTAAATTCAGCATACCCACATCCTTAATTATTTCTCCGTAACAATTCTTAAGATTAGTAACCATTTCGTAGGAAATGATCTTAATTTTTGACTTTGAAGATCTGCGTCTCTGGTTAAAGTAGTCCTCAAGAATGGCTATTTTCTCCTTGCTTAAGGGTTGTGCCTCACCAACAGGAAGGAATCCGCAGGCAACAAAGATCCAGACATGGTCTTTCTCAAGTTTCTTCCTTACTTTTTCTATTTTACAGGCCTCATCGCACCCGGTGCACATCATCAGGCCTGCCAATTCCCTGAACGTAACTGTTTTGTGGCAACGGTCGCATTCCAGGTCAAACTGGATTGATTGTGCAGCTTCCATAACATTCCAGTAATGGTCGCCTTCGCGATGCTCTTCCAATGGAGGATAATCCTCAGCAGAAAAATATGTTGAGGTCTTGTTACACTGTGAACAATTCTCAGTTATGATAAATCCTGTTTGAATATGGACGATGGTCCAACTGTGTTTGCAATTTACTTCCTCCATATCTGCGTCTTTAAAATTAAAGAACCAATATTTTGACCTGTAACTGCTATTATAAAGATATGTTAAAAAAAAGAATTTAAGGATTTATTTAACACTAATAATACAAATATAATAAATAA
>CAYQBZ010000479.1:0-2749 GCA_964415855.1 uncultured Rikenellaceae bacterium | reverse complement strand
AGTAAAAAAAATTTTTTTTATTAGTTTTTTTTTTACAAATATTGCTACCTGAATCAGATTGATTCCGATCCTAAATAATAAAAGACCAACCTGGATGAATAAGTCGCATCATGATGTGTGGAATAATTGCCTTCAGATTATCAGGGATATTATTCCATCAATCAGTTACAAGACATGGTTTGAACCAATCATTCCACTGAAACTTGAAAACAATATTCTGACCATCCAGGTACCCAGTCCTTTTTTTTACGAATATCTCGAGGAGCAATATATAGATATCCTGCGGAAGACACTGAGACGTGAAATAGGAACAGAAGCAAAGCTGGAATATAATGTTGTAATGGAGAATACAAATTTTTCCGACGGCAAGCCTTATACAGTACGATATCCCTCAAGAAATAAAACTGACCTGAACAACAAACCGGTCCAGGTACCCTTCGATGTTACCCAGCCATCGATCAAAAACCCTTTTGTAATTCCCGGGATCAAGAAAGTACACTTTGATCCTAAACTTAACCCTGACTATAATTTCAACAACTATGTGGAAGGGGAATGTAACAGGCTGGCAAGATCAGCAGGAATCGCCGTTGGCAATAATCCGGGTGGCACAGCATTCAATCCGCTTATGATCTATGGCGATTCAGGACTTGGAAAAACCCATCTTGCACAGGCTATCGGCATACTGGTCAAGGAAAAACATCCGGATAAGATAGTCCTATATGTAAATGCCAATAAATTCCAGACACAGTTTGTTGAATCAATAAGAAATAATAATAAGAATGATTTTCTGCATTTCTACCAGATGATTGACGTCCTGATACTGGATGACGTTCATGAATTTGCAGGAAAAGAGAAAACTCAGGACACCTTCTTCCATATATTTAACCACCTGCACCAGTCGGGAAAACAATTGATACTGACATGCGACAGGCCTCCTGTTGAGCTTCAGGGGATGGAACAGAGACTTCTGTCGCGGTTCAAATGGGGACTGCAGGCTGATCTCCAGAGACCCGACTATGATACGAGACTTGCAATTCTGAAGAAAAAAGCATACAATGACGGTATTGAGTTACCTGAAGAAATATTCGAATATCTGGCTGTTAATATTTCAAACAACATAAGGGAACTCGAGGCTGTGCTAATTTCACTTTATGCACAGTCGACGCTTAACAGGAAAGAGATCACTCTCGACCTTGCAAGGATGATGGTTGAGAAGCTCATCAGTACTGAACGACGTGAAATAACCATAGAATATATACAGAAGATTGTTTGCGATTATTACAAGATACCTGTTGACCTGATACAGGGAAAGACCAGGAAACGTGAGATAGTACAGGCCCGGCAGGTATCCATGTATTTTTCCAAAAGTCTTACCAAAGCATCACTTGCAAGCATCGGATCGCATATCGGAGGAAAAGACCATGCAACGGTACTGCATGCATGCAAAACAGTTAATAACCTTATTGATACCGATAAGCACTTCAGGAACCAGATAACCGAGATAGAAAAGAAATTAAAAGTCTGATTATGGATAAAAATTACTTTGGCGATATGTTTTTTGAGAAATACGGAGACAGGAATAATAAACCTGTTCTTTTTTTCTCACCGGGAAGGGTCAATATGATAGGTGAACATACTGATTACAACGGGGGATATGTTTTTCCATGTGCATTAAACTATGGTACCTATCTTCATGCCCGGAGGATGGATAATAATATATTGAAATTCAGCACCCTTAACTTCAACGAAGATGCAGAAGTCCCCATAAAAGGGCTTTTTGCAAATACCGGCAAAAGGTGGATCAACTATCCGCTGGGTGTTATTAACGAGTTTATGAAAAAAGGGATCAGCATTTCCGGTCTGGAATTACTGTATTATGGTGATGTACCAAACGGCGCGGGACTATCATCATCAGCATCTATTGAGATGGTCACTGCCGTTGCCCTTAATGATTTTTTTAATGCCGGTATAGGTGGCCTTGATCTGGTTAAGATGAGCCAGAAGGCTGAAAATGAATTTGTTGGCATGAACTGTGGAATAATGGACCAGTTTGCAGTGGGTTTCGGGAAAAAAGATCATGCAATATTCCTGAATTGCGATACTCTCGACTATGAGAACGTACCTCTCAAACTTGACGGATACTCTCTTATTATTACGAATACCAACAAGAGAAGGGGTCTCACCGATTCAAAGTACAACGAGCGCCGCAGCGAATGCGACAAGGCAGTTGAACTGCTTCAGTCTTATAAAAAGATACGTAATTTAAGTCAGCTCACTGCTGATGAGATACCTGTCCTTGAAAAATACATAAAAGATCCTGTTGTGAGGAAAAGGGCCAGACATGTAATAAGTGAGAACGGCAGGGTAGTTGAAGCTGTTGAAGTACTGAAAAACAATAATATAAAAAGATTTGGGGAACTGATGAATCTTTCCCACGACTCTCTTAAGGACGATTACGAAGTTACCGGCAATGAACTGGACACACTGGTATACGAAGGCCGTAAATTACCGGGTGTGATAGGAACGCGTATGACAGGTGCAGGTTTCGGGGGATGTACCGTAAGTATTGTCAGGAAAAGCGATTCGGCCAGGTTCATGACTGAACTTGCAGTTGTTTATGAGAAGAAAACAGGACTCATTCCTGAATTCTATCAGCCAGAAATAGGTGACGGGGCCGGAAAGCTTGACTAATTCTTCTTCATAGACCTGAACCCTTTCGCAGAACGGTACGTAAAATACGTCCTGCATA
>CAYQBZ010000478.1:0-2755 GCA_964415855.1 uncultured Rikenellaceae bacterium | reverse complement strand
GCCGAAACTTACAACATCAGCAAGTGAATCAAGTTCTTTACCTATAGCTGAATATGCCTTAAGAAGCCTGGCTGAGAAACCGTCAAGAAAATCGAATATCATCGCTGCAAGTATAAGCCATGATGATGTTGTCAGATCACCCTCAAGGGCAAAAATAATTGCTGTAAATCCGGCTGCAAGGTTCAGGGAGGTAATAAAGTTGGGAATATGCTTCATCGCTAAAGAAATTATCAGCAGGAAGGTAAAATTATAATAAATTTCAGTAATAATGCCATTTTGGTTAAATTTGGCTCCATATGTATATGCAGGTGACCGAGATCACTCCTATAAAAATTGCTGTTGATTTTGACGGTACTATCGTCGAACACGCATACCCGGAAATCGGTAAGGAGAAACTATTTGCTTTTCAGACCCTGAAAGAGCTGGAAAAAAGAGGCGTCAGTTTGATCCTATGGACCTTCCGGACCGGTAAGGAACTTGAGGATGCAGTTGAATTCTGCAGGAAGAATGGGGTTGAATTTTATGCAGTTAATAAAAACTATCCTGAAGAGATAGTTGATGAGAATGTCAGCAGAAAGATAGATGCTGATATTTATATTGATGACAAGAATCTCGGAGGTTTTCCAGGATGGAGTGATGTATGGCAGATGCTTTTTCCTTTTGAATTACAGCAAAAAGAGGCAGAAAAGAGAATTACCTCCGCAGGCAGAAATATTTTTAAACGTTTATTTTCAAAGAAGAAGAAAACAGATGAAGAATAACTATCAGAGACACCTGATTACTCTGTTTATATTGCTTTCGGTTACATGGGTAATATCATGTTCCGGCAGGCCTGGTAAGGTTCAGGAAGAGTCTGGCATTAAGGTTGATACAACAGGAAACGATCCGGTTATCAGGTTGATAACCATGAGTGCTCCAGCTGAAAATTCAGAATTCAAACTGGGAGAAGAGGTAAAGGTTATCCTGGTAAAAGATAACCGGGGTGAAGACCCCGACTCAATACTTATCTTTTATAATGGTAAAGTTGTTGCTTCTCTGAGTCCGGGTGTATGGGAATACACAATCCCATCTACTCTTAATAATACTACTGGCAGGAAATCATTAAAAGTGTCAGCATACAGAAAGGGTAAAGCAAGGACCACAATAACGAGATTTATGATAATAATGTCAGATATGATACCTGCACGTAACGGCTACAGGATCATAAACAGCTACCCGCACCAGAGGGATGCATTTACCCAGGGGCTTTTCTATGATAACGGCATATTGTATGAAGGTACCGGACAGGAAACAGGATCGAGCCTGAGAGAAGTGGAACTCAAAACTGGAAAGGTAATCAGGCAGCTGAATCTCGATCCTTCCCTGTTCGGTGAGGGGATTACACTTTTTGATAATCGTATTTACCAGGTTACATGGACATCTAAAGTAGGGTTTGTGTATGAAAAGGAAACCTTCAGACAGATAAATAAAATCTTTTACCAGACACAGGGCTGGGGCCTCACTACAATGAATAACCAGATAGTTATGAGCGACGGGACGAATGTTCTTTATGTTCTTGAACCTGAGATGTTTACAGTTATTTCGAGCCTGGAGGTATATGATAATGAGAAAAAGGTTGACCAGCTTAATGAGCTCGAATATATCAATGGGGAGATATGGGCAAATATATGGATGTCGGATCTCATTGCCAGGATTGATCCCGGCTCAGGAAAGGTTATTGCCTATATTGACTTTAAAGGACTTATGAAGGATAAGGATGCCGGTGTACTGAACGGTATTGCCTGGGATAAAGATGGTAACAGGATTTTTGTAACAGGCAAGAACTGGCCAGAATTATTTGAGATAAGACTCACTGAATGAGCTTTGTGCCATAGACAATATTTATACCGGCAGGGATAATATTGAATTCTGCCGGAGTATGACCAAGTGATTCTCCGTCAGCTTCCAGATATACCGGAGACTCTGATTCAACACGCAACCTGTCTGACCTGTAGCCGTCAACTTTGGGATGACTCAGGATTGTACCGTCATAAAGCAGTTTCAGACTTTTAATTACTTCAATCTTACCGATATCCCTGATAACTGTAATGTCAAAAAGGCCGTCATCAGGCAGTGCATCAGGTGTTTGTCTCATACCACCACCGCAATACCTTCCATTGCCTACATTGATTGAAAAGGCATTGTATGTAGTCTTCTTTCCTTCAATTATAACATCACATTTTACTTTCCGGTACATTATCAAACTCGACAAAAGATTAAAAAAATATATTGTCTGGCTGCTTCTGCCCTTGTCTTTCTGTTTATTTGTCTTTTTTACTACAAGCGATTCAAACCCGAGTCCTGCAATATTGATGAAATATCTCACATGCTGTTCGTTTCCTTCATAATAGGTTACTTTTCCTATATCATGAAGCATAACTTTATTCTCCCTTATTACATCAACAGCACCTTCGTATACCAGGGGAATGCCAAACATTCTTCCCCAGTCATTGCCGGTACCCACAGGTATCATTCCTACGGTTATTTCACCGGGATTACAATACTCCTGGGTAAAGATCCCGTTAATAACCTCGTTAAGGGTTCCGTCGCCGCCAACAGAGATAAATCGTCTGAACCCATCCCTTACAGCATTCCTCGCCAGTTCAATGGCATGACCTTTGGAATTTGTAAAGACTGAGACCAGCGCAATATTTTCTTTTCCGAAAAGACTGGCAATTCTTCCCCAGTCTTTATTCCCTTTTCCGTTACCGGCATT
>CAYQBZ010000477.1:0-2757 GCA_964415855.1 uncultured Rikenellaceae bacterium | reverse complement strand
GTGCCATCTGTTTGTTCTTATTTGCATACAAAGGGTATGATTATATCGATTCCATTGCAGGGAACCTGGCATGCCTGTTTGGATTGGGTGCTGCATTCTTTCCGACATCAGTTACAGAGCCATTGACTCATTGCATACCTGCACCCATAGATACTCAAATACTGAGCAGCCTGCATTTTGTGTCAGCAGCATTGTTTTTCCTTGTGCTGGCTTATTTTTCCCTGGTGCTTTTTACGAAAGGTGCGAAAGAACCAACAAAAAGGAAATTAAAACGAAACATGCTTTACAGGATATCCGGGTATACAATCCTTGGCAGCCTTTTATTAATAGCTGTATATTTTGCACTTCTTGAGAGAAGGTTTCCGGTACTTCAAGACTACGATCCCGTTTTCTGGCTTGAGACTATTGCCCTGTGGGCATTCGGCATATCATGGTTAACCAAGGGGAAAGCCCTGTTAATCGATATAAAAATGAAGTGACCAGGTCCCCTTATTTCTCATCGGGATAATCCTCATCAGGCAATTCAGGCTCTTCAGGCAGTTCAGGTTCATCAGGTGGCGGGGGTGCCGGGCGATCTTCAGGCGGTGAAGGTTTACCTTTTGCTTTCTTTCCGGGCTTTTTCTCCGCCGCAACATCTGCCGGAGCCTTTTTCTCTTTGGGTGAACCCTTCAGGTAATCAGGAAGGCTCATCCCTGCCTGCTGGAACAGGTCTTCAAGAGGAGGAATCGATTTAAGCAAACCGGAGAAGAAATTAGCCGTTGCCGGAGTCTTGCCATCTGCCCCGCTTGACATGGTATCCCAGACAGTTACCTTATCAATTTTCAGGTTCTTGATCGCTTCAACCTGCTTACCGACCAATTCGGGTAACTTATCTGCAATCAAGTACAGGACAGCCTTCTGCGCATCATTTTCTGCCGCATCTACCAGGTTCTTAAATCCTTCTGCCTGTTTCGACAGTATCTCAAACATACCTTTACCCTCTGCTTCCATCTTCATGAAGATGGCATCGGCATCACCCCTGGCATGCCTCCTGGTTTGTTCGGCTATGGCTTCGGCTGCTATTTCGATCTTTTCCTTATCAATCTGAACCGGTACAATGATATCGGCCCTCCGGGTGGCTTCTTCACGACGCGCCCTGCTTATTTCTGCTTCTTTCTCAGCCACATAGGCTGCCTCGAGGGCGTTGGCCTGGTTTGTCTTTTCGGCTACTACCGCTTTTTTCTCAGCTTCTGCTTCCTTTTCTCTCCTGTCGGCATTGGACTTTGCAATCTGAATGGTCGCCGTATTTTCTCCCTCAACCGCATTGGCGTTGGCATCAGCCACCTGTATACGCTGGTCCCTCAGGGCATTTGCTTCACCGATGGATCCATCCCGGTTCTTTTCTGCCACCATCTTCTTGGCAGCATTGATGGCATGGGCAGCTGCCTCCTTTCCAAGAGCTTCAATATATCCGGATTCATCATTAATATCTGTAACGTTTACGTTGATCAGCTTCAGACCAACCTTTTTCAGTTCAGCCTCCACATTACTTGATACCGCTTCCAGGAAAAGGTCCCTGTTGCTGTTTATCTCCTCAATGTCCATCGTAGCGACAACCAGACGCAGCTGACCGAAGATAATATCCTTGGCAAGATTGCTGATCTCTTCCTGGTTCAATCCCAGTAAACGTTCTGCCGCATTCGTCATTATACCCGATTCCGTAGTGATCCCAACAGTAAAGATGGAGGGGACATCTACACGGATGTTCTGTTTACTCAGCGCACTTCGCAAATTGATTTCAATGGGTATGGGAGTAAGATCAAGAAAGGAATAGGCCTGAATCACAGGCCAGATAAATGCGGCACCCCCATGAATACATTTGGCGGACCTCGATTCCGCCTCTTTTCCTTTACCGACTTTACCATAAATAACCAGGATCCGGTCTGAAGGACATCTTTTATACCTTCTGAGGAAACTGATAATGAGGATGAATACAAAGAGTATTCCCAGGGTGATAACTACAACAGAATACTGGCCCATAATATTTTAGATTTAAGGTTATTAACTATGCTTAACCAATAAGATTTCATTGTCAATTACATCAACCACCTCAACTACAGCACCTGTTTTGATGGCCTCCTTCTCGTCGGTTATGGCATCAAGGGTCCTGAATCCCTGAACCTTCATCTGTATCTTGCCCATTCCTTTCCTTTCTGCCGGAATAGAGAGATAGGTAGTAGCAGTCTTCCCGATGGCATTCTTCAGGTTCAGGTTGCCCTCTTCAGTGAGTTTCCCCATCAGGTAGACAATCGTTGACATGATGGTCATCATCAGCAGGCCGGCTAATAAAGATACAATAATGGTAAAGACCATGTTTCTCCCGGCAGCCAGGCAGGCTATTCCCGTCCATCCAAAAAGGGTAAAAAATCCGACCAGGTTTTTTATGCTCAGGTACTGAAAACCTATACCGTGGTCCGAGTCGATCTCCGCATCCACATCCATATCAACAGAACCACTGTCAAAATCACCTCCAATTAAAGTCATGACCATCATGACAATGAAGACCGCGGTGAAAGGTATGGCAATTATCCAGTATACTTTTTCAGCTACCAGCAAGCCCTGCCACCAGGTTTCGAATAAAAATTCCATAAGCTTACAATTTGTATCTAAAAATAATAAAAAGGATGTAAAAATATACCAGTTCAGAATTAAATAATCTATTTATACTGAAATCTTCTGTTGTGGGGGTTATGCCAGAATTTATCTGCAATAAAACCG
>CAYQBZ010000476.1:0-2758 GCA_964415855.1 uncultured Rikenellaceae bacterium | reverse complement strand
TCGAAATACGGAGCGTGGAAAACCATTTCTGCATCAACGGGAAGTTCAATCGTCCCGGAATGTATTTTAATATTAATGTCGGGTATTGTTTCACCCGTGATATATCCATGGAACCTGTTTGAAGGAACCAGCTCAGGTCCGTCGGCTGAGGATTCAAACCCGATGTTGTATCCTGCAATTTCTAAATTGTATCTCCTCATCAATATAAAGTGTAAATATTAAATATATGATCAATCCATAATCAGATACTTACTCATATTATCTATGAATGAGAAAACATCTTCTTTTGCAGTTTCATCATTAATATCATATTCTGCTGTAACAGCATCAATTAGTTCTGCAACACTTCTCTCACCGTTAATATGATCCCATATAAAAGCACCGGTCTCATTAAGAGTGTAAACGCTGTTCATATCAGCTATATTATTTGCTATGGGAACCAGCACATATTCATTACCGGTCCTCCTGGTAACCACATCAGGCGAATGTGTTAATATTGCTTTCAGGTCAATCATATTAATGTAATATCAGCCTTTTGCTGAAAAGTTATATCAGGTGGATTTCAGAAGGAAGGGGAACTGCATCTTACTTCCTGACTACCAGGCAGGATGCCATCATATCATGTAAGGCCTGCTTCTTTTCCGTTAAACCTGCTAGTATATACCCGATATACAGGATCATACCCGATATTATTTTCCCGAAGTATCTCCCTGTTGCCCTTGCGAAGCTTACCGTATTACCTTCAAGATCAGTTACTTTAAGTCCCAGAGCCATTTTCCCAAGTGTGGCCTGTGATTTAGATGATTCCATAAGGGCATAATAAAGCCATCCCAGGATAACAACCACTACCATAATGCCAAATACAGAGCCCAGG
This sequence comes from uncultured Rikenellaceae bacterium, assembly GCA_964415855.1. Taxonomy (GTDB): domain Bacteria; phylum Bacteroidota; class Bacteroidia; order Bacteroidales; family VadinHA17; genus LD21. Next base: position 1,884 of record CAYQBZ010000476.1, on the reverse strand, counting down.
ATCCCTGCTACACCCTTAACCATATTTTCAGTATCATCGGGATTATTTCCTATTCCTATAGCTGAAAAGACGATACCCCCGATAAATGGTATTGAGATCAGGAACCCGACAAATCCCATTATCAAGTCATCAATAATGTAAGCAACGAAACGGAGCCAAAATCCGGCATAACGCACAGTAGCTTGATCATTTGTTAAATTTTCCATGATGTTTAATTATATAATTATCAATAAAGGTAAATAATTCTTAGAAAGTGTCTGCCCCGTCAGCTTCATTAGAATTTCAGATTTAATGTTAAGTCAGCATATGAATCCTGATTATTCTGGAATGTCCCGATTATAATATAAATGTAATAAATTTTAGGGTTCCTTTTCTTACCTTCGCAAAAACTAATTTATGGGCAAAAAAGGAAAAGGGAAAAAGGGGAAAGACATTTCGAAGGTAGATCTTGCCAGCCAGGTACTTACAATATTATCCAAAAATCCTGAACAGGGATTTAACTATAAGCAAATAGCCAAACGCCTTAACATAACCGATTCACCGGCAAAGCAGCTGGTATCAGATATTTTAAGGGAACTCACTAAGGATGGCGGTGTCCGGGAAATATACCAAGGCAAATACATGGTGAAGCAAAGCAGGGGGTATATCACAGGAACAGTTGATCTGACACGTATGGGTTACGGTTTTATTTCAACCGATGACCTTGACGAAGATGTTTTTGTAACAGCGAAAAACCTGAAGACTGCTTTGCATGGCGATAAGGTTAAGGTATGGCTCTATGCAAGAAGAAAAGGGGCACGTCCGGAGGGGGAAGTTGTTGAGATAATAGAGCGTTGGCGTACCTCTTTTGTCGGGACTGTTGAGATCATGCCAAATTTTGCATTTCTTATACCCGATAATAAAATCATGCCATTTGACCTTTTTATTCCTTCATCGAAGCTCAACGGTGCCAGGCAGGGTCAGAAGGCTGTCGCCAGGGTGGTTGACTGGGATACAAAATCAAAAAATCCCGTTGCCGAGATCATTAATGTTCTTGGTGATCCCGGTCTGCACGAGACGGAGATTCACGCCATACTGGCTGAATTTGAGCTGCCATATGATTTTACTGATGAGGTTGAAGCTGATGCTGAGAAAATACCTGCCGAAATAACCGGTGACGATATCAAAAACCGTCGTGATTTCAGGAAAATTCGAACATTCACAATAGATCCTGAAGATGCACGTGACTTTGATGATGCACTATCGCTGAAACAACTCGATAACGGTAACTGGGAGGTAGGTGTTCACATAGCCGATGTAACGCATTATGTAAAACCCGGATCGCTGGTTGAGGAGGAGGCTAAACAGCGGGCCACATCTATATACCTGGTTGACAGGGTAGTCCCTATGCTACCTGAGAGACTATCGAACCATATATGCTCGCTTAATCCTTCTGAGGACAAGCTTACCTATTCGGCTGTCTTTGAACTTAACGACAAATCGGAGGTAATCAATGAATGGTTTGGCAGGACCATCATAAATTCAGATAAACGGTTCTCCTATAAAGAAGCGCAACAAGTAATCGACACGGGAGAGGGCGATATGAAGGAACAAGTGCAACTTTTACACAGGCTCGCACAGCAGCTGCGCGACAAAAGATTTGCCACAGGGGCCTTTGCCTTTGAAAAAATTGAAGTGAAATTTGATCTTGATGAATCAGGAAAGCCGCTGGGGATAAAATTCCGTGAGATGGGTACAGCAAATCAGCTTATTGAGGAGTTCATGCTGCTTGCAAATAAGCGTGTGGCTGAATATATAGGGAAAAAACTAAAAGGAAAGACATTTGTCTACCGTATTCACGACAGGCCTGATCCCGAAAAGATCAGCAATTTTGCTCATTTTATT
>CAYQBZ010000475.1:0-2760 GCA_964415855.1 uncultured Rikenellaceae bacterium | reverse complement strand
AACAGGTCCCAGGTTCCCATCCTTATCAGCCCATTCATCCCATATCCTTACTCCATTTTCATTCAGGTACCTGGTATTTGTATCACCGGCAAGGAACCAAAGTAATTCATATATTATAGACCTGAGATGAAGTTTTTTTGTTGTAAGCAGAGGAAAGCCTCCGGCCAGGTTAAATCTCATCTGGTAACCAAATACGCTGATTGTTCCCGTACCTGTCCTGTCTTTCTTTTCAGTCCCGCTCTTTAAAACATGGTCAAGCAGATCAAGATATTGCTTCATTCTGTACTCGGCAATTATTGCATAGGTGAAATCCGCGCGGCCCAACCGCCTCCGGGAGCCAGATGGATCATTCTCTTTTCACCCGATTTAACATTGACTTTCAGATGCTTATAATCACCTGCATACCTGTCTGCATTAATGCCATCCTGAAAAACATCCATTACCCAGTTTCCGTCAGGAAGAAAGGAGAGATCCAGTTCCAAATCCCGGCTTGTCCAGTCGGTAAGCGCCCCTACGAACCACTCCTTACCTGACCTTCTGGCGAGCAGAAGATAATCTCCCACTTTCCCGTCGAGTGCCCTTATATCATCCCAAACAACCGGGATATTGACTATATAATCGGTTGTCTCCTGTTCCTTCATATAGTTTGAAGGACTGTCTGAAAGCATCTGAAGAGGACTCTCATATATGATATATAATGCAACCTGATGTGCTCTTGTTCCCTGGCTCTCTGGGCGTGTATACTGAGGAGTGAAATTTGCCCGGTCCATGTTCACCATTGCTCCCGGGGTGTAATCCATCGGTCCGGCCACCATTCTTGTAAACGGGAGGGTAACATCATGGTCAGGATTTATGTCAGTGCTCCATTTATTATTCTCCATACCCTTAACTCCCTCCCTGGTAAGTGCATTTGGCCAGGTACGACGCAATCCATCCGGTTTATATGCACCATGAAAGTCAATTAACAGGTGATGCGCTGCAGTCTTCTCTGCTGCTTCAAGGTAGAAATTAACTACCTTCTGATCATCCCTCTGCATAAAATCAACTTTTACTCCTTTAACTCCCCATCTCTCATATAATTCCACTGCCTCATCAATCTTATCCCAGAAAGTCTTCCAGACCACCCATAATATTACCCCCACATTCCTGCTTTCTGCATATTTGCATAACTCCTGGACATCGATTTCAGGTATTGATTCAAGGACAGTCCCCGCTTTGTACCATCCTTCATCAAGTATAATATATTCAATACCGTTAGTCGAGGCGAAATCTATATAATATTTATAGGTATCATTATTAATACCGGCCCTGAAGTCAACCCCGTATATATTATTGGCATTCCACCAGTCCCATGCAACCTGCCCTGGTTTTATCCAACCGGTATCTTTAATCTTATTGGGAGGAGCAAGCCTGAACACTAGATCGCTTTCCAGCAGCCCTGCATCGCCTGATGCCATAATGAAGACCCTCCAAGGGAAAGTACGGGTTCCTGTTGTCCGGGCAATATATTCCTCTCTGCCTGTGACAAGAAGGTCGCGGTCCCGGTTAAGCCCTTCCTGTGCAGGATATTTGGCCCACGTTCCGGATATTTTTCCTCCACTACCGCCGAGGAGCCACATCCCGGGATAGTCTTCAATATCTGATTCTGTGATGAGGATATCCGTTCCATCAACCTGGAATAGTGTGGGCAGGCTTGCAAGATGCTTATCCCCTATTGTATCTAGAGAAGAATATATAAAAGTTCTCTCGTTGTGCGAGATGAAACTTGTCTCAAGAGGATACCAGGCATATGATCCGGCAGGAAACCTGAAATCAGATACCTCGCTGTTGACAGTCATATCACCTTTCAATGAAGTTTCAAACCTGTAAGCGACCCCATCATTATATGCCCGGAACTGCAACATAAAACCTGAATTGAATGTAATAAGCAGTACATTACAGTTATCGGTTATCTCAGAACGCTTATGGGCAACAACGGGAATAATTATATCATTTATCTGACTCTCCTTTATCCGTCTTACCCTCTCATCCCTGCCAAGTATTGTACCGTCGCCAAGCATCAGGGCTATCTCAGGGGAGGCTATAATTTCCCTGCCATCCATTGAAGCTGACCAGCTGATGTTTCTTCCAACATCAACAACCAGGGATATTCTACCATCAGGAGAGCTTATTTTGTACTCCTTACCGAAGGAGAAACAAGTTGTGAATACAAATAACAAACTAAGTAATAATGTCTTTTTCATATTATTGTCTGGAAGGTTCAACAGGATATTACCCGGCTGGTCAGCTCATCCTTTCTTTTTCTTTCTTTTTTCGATTTCATCCCTTACGGATGCTGCTTTTTCGTAATCTTCAGTCTTTACAGCCTCATCAATCATCTTATAAAGTTCCTCATCAGAATATGAATCATATCTGGTACTGTCTTTTTCTACAATATTTTCCGGATCAGGTACCGAAGATATTTCAGTATCGGTAGGATTGATTACTATTCCGGCAGTCTCAAGTATCTCTTCGGTAATATATATTGGACAACCAAATCTCAAAGCTATCGCTACAGCATCTGAGGTTCTGCTATCTATCGACAATTCCTTCTCACCATTATTACAAATCAGCTTAGAAAAGAAAACTCCTTCTTCAAGCTTGTAAATTATGACCTCCAGAACTGAAATCTTGAACTCATCTGCAAACTGCTTGAACAGGTCATGAGTGAGAGGCCGGGGTGTATCGAGATTTTCAAGTTTGATTACAATTGCCTGTTCT
>CAYQBZ010000474.1:0-2764 GCA_964415855.1 uncultured Rikenellaceae bacterium | reverse complement strand
CTCCGTTTTATCCCATGATTTGGCAGTTAGTGTGCCTGTAACTGTTGCTGTATTATAATAAGGTACTTTAATGAGCTGAACCATTCCGACCTCATCAAATGTATTTATAATGTTGCTGGTAAATACAACCTGTTTTGTTCCACCGTCCACCGATTGCACAAGGAGAAACTCATATTCCCCCGGTTCTCCAAATTTTGATTGTACCGCGATTCCGTAGCTGTCCTGGTCAGTAACAATACCAACACCCTGCATTTGTATCAGAAGAACGGTATCTCCTGCTGCTATGGAATCGACACTGTTCAGGGTAACATTATCCAGTCCCGGACCTATTGCTTCGACCCGCCTGTAAACATTCACAATGCCGCTAATCTGTTTATCCTGTGAAAATAGGGAAACTGCTAATCCTGAAAGAATTAACAGACTCAGAAGTGCTTTCTTTATATTGCAACCCGACCTTCCAGTCATTAGATGTATTTCAGAACTGCTAATATAACTATTATATTGAATTATTCAATGTGAATTAAACGGTCAGGTATGCTCTCAACCCAATTTTTCTACTGTGTACATAAGAGGTAATTCCACATAGAAGACAGAACCCTTGTCTGCCACTGATTCGAACCATATCCTTCCGTTAGCATTTTCCACATATCTTTTAACTATTGAAAGGCCAAGGCCCATACCTGACGATTTTGTTGTAAAGTTCGGGGTGAACAACCTCGCCTGAAGCTCCTCCGGGATGCCAGTCCCATTGTCCGAAATTGATACCTGTACCTTATCGCTCCGGATAACAAAGTCCACCTCTATCAAACCCTCCCTGACGGGGGGTATGGATTGTATCCCATTCTTGAACAGGTTGGAAAAGATCCCGTTAAGATGCTCTTTATCGGCAAATACAATTACCTTGTTTTCATATGGCCACCGGACCTGGAATTTCACATTATCCGTATCCCTGAAAAGTTCCAGTGTTATTTTTATCTGATCAAGCAGGTTAACCTCTACGGGATTCGTGCCGGGCATCTTTGCAAATGCAGAAAAGGCAGATGCAATTGATGACAGGTTATCAATGAATTCTATCTGGTTTTTTGTAAACCTCTCCAATTTCTCTCCGAAACCCGGAACGCTGTCATTCCACGATTTGTTAAGCTGCTGTACATTCAGCTTCATCGGTGTGAGGGGATTTTTTATCTCATGGGCAATCTGCTTTGCCATCTCTCTCCATGCATATTCCCTTTCTGAATTTGCCAGCTTGCGGGTACTGTCCTCTATTTCATCGACCATCCGGTTATATTGTTTTACAAGTTCTCCAATCTCATCGCTCCCCTTGTATGACAGATGCTCACTTTTCTTGCCAACCTCCACCGACGCCAGCCCCCTGCTGAGCATCAGCAGAGGTGATGTGAGCCGCCCGCTGATAAATACAGCTAAACTCATGGTTATAACTATCAGGAGAAGAGTGAAATTAATAACGGCAACAATAAGGTTTGATATCTCTTTTGCCAGGACACTCTGCATCCTGAAATAGGGAAGATTCAGGTACGCAATGATAGTGTTATCTGCATTATAGAACGGTACATAGGCCGACAGATATTCAAGATTACCGATTTGTTCCTTCTGAATATACTCACTCTTCGTCAGGTCCTGTAAATTTATTAATGCCATCATATTAATCCTCTGGCTCATAAGGTTTCGGTTATAGATCTCAGGTCTCGAGGTGGCTATCAGAAATCCATACGTGTCATACAGATTTATGTCAGTATTGAAAACATTCGATAGTTTTATAAGGAACTCATTTAATGATGAATAATTATCGTCATTCCAGTTAACGGAAAGATACTTTTCGCCCGAGAGCTTGCTGTCGAGTTCGATATATACGGAGTTAAGTTTCTCTTTAATATTTTCATTATGTTTTGACTGGAACTGGCTAATGGTTATTGAAGCGACAACTATTCCTATTAAAATAAAAGAGAACAGAAGGATGCCTACAAATGACAGCTGTAACTTCTGCCTGAAATTAAAGACATTCTCCCTCTTGATAACCGGTCTTCGTATAAGAAGCACTATCAGGTTAGACAGGAAAAGTACGAAAGCAAATATATATGCAAAAGAGATAATTATGTCACCAAAGGTCAGACATGGCCGTGAGATAATTACCGTTGCATTACCATTCTTGTAAAGAACATGCCTGAATCCTCCTGAAGTGAAAATGTTGTAATCTGAATTCTTATTAATATATTCGGCATCAGTCTCATCATATGGAAATTCACCGGTCCTCAATTCAACCTCACCATTCAGGTATTTGGCGAAAGAATAATCTTTGAGACCGGCATACCCGTGGAATTTCTTGTCAAGGAGAAGAGCTGAATATCCCGGTTGAAAAACATTCACATCGCTGTAAAGCTCGATGAATAATCCATGTGAAATGTTTTGAGCGCCATCATAAATTAACTGTCCAAGATAATATGACCTTCCTCCCTGATTATCAAGAAAATAAAACTCAGTACCCGACAGTTTATGACCATTATTCTTTATTTTGTCCCTAAAGAAATCAAAACAGTTTTCATAGATCTCGTTCTCAGGTCCTACTCTTAAAGGATCATTATTATCGCATAATACAATATTGAAGTAGAAATTACCCCAGTAGCCATTGAAATAAGAGGTGTGCAGGTAATCATATATTTTCTCATAATCCTCCTTCCTTCTGTTAAAAGAATCCCTTGTCATCATATCCGTCAGCAGACTATCAGATGATAGTACGGGCCAGAGA
>CAYQBZ010000473.1:0-2765 GCA_964415855.1 uncultured Rikenellaceae bacterium | reverse complement strand
CCCTACATTCATCCCTTTCCGCTGACCGATAGTGAAAAAATGAGCCCCGTTGTGTGTTCCTACCAGATCCCCGGATGACGGTTCATAGGTGTATGGATCTGTAAAAGATAACAACAGGTCCTCTGACAGCTCTCCATCCGGCAATCCGTCAGCTAGGTCAGGGAATATCGACAGATCTTTGATTTCAATAATGTTTCCCTTTTTTGCCTCCAGCTTTTGTTGCAGAAAAGTAGGCAGATGTACTTTCCCGACAAAACAAATTCCCTGTGAATCTTTTCTTTGTGCTGTCACAAGACCCAGGTTATCAGCAATCTTCCTGACCTCAGGCTTTCTGAGGTCGCCTATCGGGAAGAGGGCAGTTGAAAGCTGCTCCTGGCTTAGCTGGCAAAGAAAATAACTCTGATCCTTGTTTGGATCTATTCCTGTAAGCAGCCTGTAAATAGTTGTTTTATTGATACTTATATTGTCAGTTCTGCAGTAATGGCCCGTGGCTACATAATCACCTCCGATTTTCTTTGCCTCTTCAGCAAAAGAGTCAAATTTTATCTCCCTGTTGCAGAGGACATCCGGATTAGGTGTTCGACCTTTTTCATATTCGGAGAACATGTAATCGACCACCTTCTGCCTGTAGGGTCCGCTCAGATCGACCTGGTGAAAAGGAATTCTGAGCTTACTGGCCACCAACTCTGCAAACATCAGGTCATCCTCCCAGTGGCAGTCACTCTGCAGTAATCCTGTTGTATCGGTCCAGTTCTTCATAAACAGTGCGGCAACATCAAAGCCCTGTTCTTTCAGCACCCATGCTGCTACACTGGAATCCACGCCTCCTGATAAACCGATAACCACTTTTTTCTTCACGATGCAAAGATAATAAAAAGGGAAATGGGAGTGATGGTCCTAATAATTTGAGAACTTCAATACTACTATATCATAATTGGTTAACTTTAGAGGATCATGGGAAAAGGTAGCTTAACTATATACAGTGCTTCAGCGGGCTCTGGCAAAACATACAAGCTCACTGAGATATACCTTAAGAGCCTGTTTATCTCAAGATACAGCTACAGGAGGATTCTTGCCGTAACTTTTACCAATAAGGCCACAGCGGAGATGAAATCCCGTATCCTTGATCATCTGCACCGTCTTGCTTCTGGTGAATCATCAAAATACCTTCCGTCATTGCTTGAGGCAACGCAGAAGAGTGAGGAATGGATACGGTCAGAAGCAAAAGAGATACTGAATTCCATCCTGCACGATTTCTCAAGGTTCTCCGTATCAACTATTGATAGCTTCTTCCAGAGAATACTCAGGGCATTTACAAGGGAGACCGGCCTTCCCTCAGGATTCAACCTAGAGCTGGGGCACAGTTCTGTTCTTAAGTCTGCTGTTGATGAGATGATACGGTCTGCTTCCGGCGATGATCAGCTTCTTAAATGGCTGACTGCCTATGCAATGTCTAATATTGAAGATGAAAAAAGCTGGAACCTGAAGGACGAGATAATAAAACTATCGGAAGAGCTTTTTAAGGAAAAATTCAAGCTGCTTTCCGCCGATGAAAGTGCAAACCTTGAGAATAAGCAATTCCTCCTCAGCTATATTGAAAAGCTGAAGTCGGTCACGTTGTCGTTTGAGAAAAGGATGCGTGATTATGGTATTAAAGCTGGAGAAATATATTCACAGCATGAACTTTCTGAGGATATGTTTTTCCACAGGAGGCAGGGAGTACCCGGTTATGTCGCAGCGCTCTCCGACGGTTTGATTAAAGAACCTAACAGTTACGTCCGTGAAATATTAAAAGATCCTCCGCGCTGGACGACAGGAACGCCTTCATCCCGGTTACTGACGGCCCTGGAAAGCGGCCTTGAGGATATTCTGAAAGAGGCGATTCATTATTATGACGAAAATTCTGTTGCTTACAGGAGCGCGAATGCTATCCTGTCCCAGGTATATGCTCTCGGGATATTGTCGGATGTACTGAAAAATGTCCGACAGATAACAAGCTCGGAGAACACTTTTCTCTTAGCCGATACAGGTGAATTTATAAACCTTATAATCCGTTGGGACCAGTCTCCATTTATTTATGAAAAGGTGGGAAACAGATATGAGATCTTTATGATTGATGAGTTCCAGGACACCTCAGAGATACAATGGAATAATTTCAGGCCACTCATTGAAAACAGCATGGCTGAAGGATTTGACAATCTTGTTGTGGGCGATGTCAAACAGTCTATATACAGGTGGAGGAACAGCGACTGGAGAATTCTTGGAATTGATCTGAATAAACTTCTTGATAATGAAAGGTTTATAAGCATACCTTTACTGACAAACTGGAGGAGCAGGTCAAATATTATCAATTTCAATAATTCACTGTTTACAATAATTCCTGCCAGGATAGACGAATCGTTTGCCGGAGATTCACTGTCGGTAAGTTTCAGGAATCTATACTCTGAGGTAAGGCAGAGGGACCCGGGTAATAAAAACGGAGGGTATGTCAGGCTTGAGTTTATGGTCGACAGCAAGGATAACAGGTGGGATGAACAGGTTCTTGAGAAGCTTCCCGGAATTATTGAGACTTTTCAGGATAAAGGGTACGGTGCGTCTGACATAGGTATTATCGTAAGGGATGGAAAGGAGGGAGCCAGGGTACTGCGGAGGTTTATAGACTATGGCAACAGTTGCCCTGCTGAAAAGAAAAAGATGTACAACTATAATGTTGTTTCCAACGAATCACTCCTGCTGTCAAATGCTCCGGTGGTTAATTTTATTAT
>CAYQBZ010000472.1:0-2773 GCA_964415855.1 uncultured Rikenellaceae bacterium | reverse complement strand
TAAATCTTCAAGGCACTTACAAACGAATACAGATTTGCCTTTATACCTCTTCACAAAGATTTGGAATGCCCCTTCTCCTGCTATTCCTATTAACCTGCTCTTTAAATCGTTGAGCAACTCAATATTTGTCCACGTCGGCTGGAGCATATTCTTCGCGTAATCCAAACTCGGACTTATCTCTACTGAATCACAAAGAAGCTCTTCTGTCGCTATCTGCGTGAGCGTCGTCTTTAGCGATTGATTGAAAGCACGACAATGCTGTGGGGCAAAAAGACTTTCCATATTCAGCAATCCGCGAATGTCGTAAGTTGCTCCGGGACCGAACTGCCCTTCAGGCTGCCTTCTAAATATCATGAAATCAAAATCATTATATACTTCTTCTTCACCAGTCATACTCTTATTTATCTGCACAGACATGTTTGCCATTCCCTTATCATAGGGAATCAAATGCGTCAATATCCCTTGAGGGTCAATAAGCTGTACTCTTATCTCGGGTAGAAACTTATTCATATCTTGAATGATAGTAAACTCTTTTATATTCTGCGGGTCAACGTTAACATTGACTCCACCAAAATCAGCCTTCAGAAAATAATTACCTTTTAACTCAATCATCTTTGTCTGTACTTCTTATAAAAATCGTATATATCCAGCAGATTCGGAATTCTCAGTAGCTGCCCCGCTTCAAGCGTAGTAAGTGGGTCAGCAATTTGATTCACATAACAAATAAGCCACCAGAACTTGACTGTCCCATAATTCTTAAAACTAATGATATCTGGACGCATTATATCAGACTGGTCTACACGATAATACCCAGGCAAATATTTCATTGTAAACTCAGACAAATTATTGTGCATAAAATCAACTTCTTCTATTCCATCTACCTTTTCAATGTCATAAAATAACGTTCTATCCATATTTTACCTCATATTAAATCTTGTCCGGTCGGGGGCAAAGACTTATCCAACGTCTCCTTTGTCAAAATTTCATATGTCTCAAACGTGACTGATACTTCTGCTCTCATTGGCCATCCATCTACTGATAGTTTGGAATCGAATACTGGCTGTACATCTCTTATGATTACACTATTAAACTGCAAATAGTTTCCTATCTTTATCGTAATCTGGTCGCCTCCTGCCTTTACAGCACTCTGAAGCGACCTAATACCTTGTGCAGTTTTTTCATCCGCAGTATTTCCTGTTTCATTGGTAAAGCTCTCTTGTGTATCAGTAGCGAACGGGGACGGTCCCGGTGGGGCTACTAACGGAATATTTACACCTAACAGATTTATATTTCCTAAATCAGACGGCAATGCCATCTTTAGCAACGCTTTGCACGGTGCCACAACATTTGTAAACGTATCATTTATTGACTCGAATATCAAATTCAAAACCACTTCAACAGGTGACGTTCCCTTCCAAATTCTTCTTGTCATAAACCGTGATAAGAGTGCACGACCTGACGTAAACTGAGCAATAGAGTTCACAGTATTCGTTATCGCACCCAATGGTAAAAAGGGCTCCCACTCTGACGTAGCTCTAAACGTCACTTTATCTTGCATTACAGCCACAACCAACGTCGGTGGATGCTGACTCTTTATTTTAATCAAGTACTCTTGAGGAATAGGCTCTGTTCCATCTGCAACAGCGCCTACAATCTTAGGTACGAGCACTCGAGCAACTCTTCCTATTGCTTTATTTCCTTTTGTTGATTCGTAAACAACCCGTCCTATCTGCTGGATAGCTCCCGGCACTTTACTGAGAACTTGAGCCTCAGTTGCGTTAAGACCAGAGGCAACTTGGTCAAGTGGGCCTCCAATAGCATTGAACGCATAAGGACTATACAATCCCATGCTCTTTCTTATTCTTCCCTTCGCTTTCGAAATGACTATATTACCAACGGGCATCTCAATCCTCCAAGCCTATTGCTCCCATATTGAGTGACTCTAACAATGGGTCTCTGACGTTATATACATTATCCACAGGCTGCTTTGTAATAGCTGTTGACTGAGGCCCCATTCTCTTTATTGAACTCACAAGCTCACTTAGCGACCGAGACAACTTACTTGTGAAATTTCCAAACTTGTCGACAAGCATTTTACTTTCGGCAACTATGGGGACTTTCTCAATCGTTTCTTTTAAAAGCTTAGGCGTTGCTTGTATAACCTTCTGGGTAACCTCTTTAACCGTCTCTCTTAGCTGCGTAACTCCACCGGGTGCCGCTATCGAAGCAACTGTCTGTTCACCCTTTTGAATTCCTTTCTTTATCCAACTGAACGGCGGTATTGACATCAGCCCCGTGAAAGCCTGCTTGACCTTTTCAATAATCATCATGAGACGACCAAACGAAGCTTTGAAAAAGGCTCGTATCGAATCAAAGGCACCCGTCAAGAAGGCTCCAACCTTTTGAGGGATACCCATTATAAAAGACACAGTAGTCTTTACTGCACCAACATATGCTTTTCCTATTGAAAAAATTATCCCAAAAACCGTCTTGTAATAATTTACAAAACCCTTAAAGGCAAGAATCGCTCCTGCCTTTATTGCGTCCCATACTTTAAATGCCGGCAACCAAAAATACTTCTCCATCCATTCATCAAACTTCTTGAAAAACTCTGGAAAGGTCGCCCTTATCATCTTACCTAACTGGTACCCAATATATGCTGCGGCTGCTACTAATGCCACTTTTAAAGCTATCAGCAGCCCAGGTAATACCCGTGCTCCTAATGCCGCAAGGAATGGCCCTATTCTTCTCCCCAAAGCTTCTTTTATCCCTG
>CAYQBZ010000471.1:0-2779 GCA_964415855.1 uncultured Rikenellaceae bacterium | reverse complement strand
ATGGGAAGTGATGTTGAAACCACTTTTAAAGCCTGTGTTGATTCCGGTTGCAGCTCTATTGAACTGATGAGTACGGGGATAGAAGAGTATCTTGGTGCTCCTGCTCCGCCTCCCAGGCCTCCGAGGACCCCGAGACCTGAAGGAGCTGCTCCTGAAGCAAGAGGTGCTGGAGGTTTCCAGCGTGCTCCGCAATCACCGGAATATGTTGCTGCACAGGAAAAGTATACTGCAGATTTGAAAGCATGGCGCCTTTCAGTTCCAATGACAAAATTTGAAGAGCTCCGTAAAAAATTCAACGATGCGGGAATAGACATCCATATAGTGAAATATTCGCCCTCAAGGTGGTCAGATGAAGAGATTGATTATACATTCAATGCCGCCAAAGCGCTTGGAGCCAAAGGAGTTTCCGAAGAAATAGGAGAAGAAGCCGTGAATAAACTCGGACCTATTGCCGAGAAACATGGAATGTACGCTATTTTTCACCAGCATATGCAGTTTGCACAGATAGAAGGATTCAGCTATGATCCGTTCCTTGCAGTCTCACCGGCAGTGATGCTTAACTTTGATGCAGGACACTATTTCGGGTCAACCGGTAAACATCCGAATGAGATCATTGAGAAATACCATGATAGAATTGTCAGTATTCATCTTAAGGATAAAACAGGACCCAATACGGATCCCCCCAATACAAACCAGGTCTGGGGACAGGGTGAGATGCCGATAGAAGAAGTACTTAATTTTCTGAAGGAGAAAAAATATCCTATTTATGTGGATATTGAACTTGAGTACCCGGTCAAACCATGGTCCACATCCGTGAAGGAAGTCAGGACATGTGTCCATTATGCCCGCCAGATACTCATTTAGCCAGGGAACAGCTTCCGGGAAACATACAGCAGATCAAAACCTTCATTTTAAGTTTCCTGCCTGGCATGATTTTAATATGTCTTATTACAGGAGAATCCGGGATGAGAGTCCTGGATTCTTCTGTTAATATGAATTCTGTTCTCATCATGAACCATTGATAATGATTACAGTAACGGAATAATATACGCAGGTTTAGAATGTAACCATAATTACCAGTAAATTTGCAAGCATGGTGCAATTGTCAGTGAAACATAAAAGCAAACTTGAGTGTCTCCTGTGTCCACATCGCTGCAAACTTGCACAAGGTCATACCGGGATTTGTGGTATTAGGAGAAACACAGGTGACATTATTGAGCTGCTTACATATGGAGTAATATCAGGGTATGCTCTCGATCCTGTAGAGAAAAAACCACTGTATCATTTTTTCCCGGGTTACAATATCCTGTCTGTCGGATCGTTCGGTTGTAATATGAAATGTGATTTCTGTCAGAACTTTCACATCTCTCAAAACTTCCCGGAAAGATATAATAACAGAACATCACCTGAAAGAATTCTTGAGGATGCCCTGTCGGCCAGAAGAAATATCGGGATAGCCTTTACTTACAATGAGCCTGCAATCTGGTTTGAATTTATGAGGGACACCGCCCTTATGGCAAAACGGGAAGGTCTGACAACAGCAATGGTAAGTAACGGATATATTAATACCGAACCATTAAAGGAAGTGCTGTCGTTTATTGATGCATTCAACATTGATCTTAAGGCATTTAACGATAATTTCTACAAAAAGTTAACTGGCGCTGAAATTGAGCCTGTTTTGAATAGCATGAAGCAGATCGCAGCTGCCGGCAGACATCTTGAGATTACAACCCTTATCATTCCGGGTCAGAACGACAATGAAAATGAGATGGCCAGTCAATCGGAATGGATTGCCGGAGAACTTGGCCGAGATGTTCCTCTGCACCTCAGCAGGTATTTTCCAACTTTTAAAAGAGACGATCCTGCCACATCGCAGGAGACACTTGCAAGGTTATATGAAATTGCGTCAGAGAATCTTGATCATGTTTATATAGGAAATTCTCTATCAGAAAAAGGTCAGAACACTTTCTGCAACAAGTGTTCTACCATGGTTACAAAAAGATCGGGTTTCGATACGGAACTTATTAATTTAGACAGTGAAGGAAGGTGTAAAGTCTGCGGTACACTGATCTACAAGCATTTTACTTTTTCTTCTTCGCCAACGAACTGAGCCTCGCGCAAAGCTTATCTACCCCTGAGCCAAGATCCTTTTTAACCTGTTGATAGTACTTCTTTACAATTTTGGGATTATCCTTGCCATCAGGGTTATTAACCCTGGCGATTAGATCATTCCGGAGACTTACAGCATCGTTAACAATAACTGATACCTCATCTGATTCATCAGCAGGATGGAGTCCTGAATAGACAAAACAGTCGGAGATAACTTCAAAAACTTGTGTATCGATCTCTTTTTTCAGTCTTCTGACACTGGGCATATATTTATTATTTGGTTAAACTTCGGCTTAAAGATAGTAATATTCCTGCCTGGTAATGATACCGGGTTCTATTTTTCAGACCTGAATCCTCGTATGCTATCCCTTGCCCTCTGCAGATAAAGTTGTCTCAGACTGGCAATAAGCGGCTCACCGACATCGTATATTGTATTATTAATGCAATTGAAAGGAAGAACTGCAGGTGAAGTACCGGTCATGAAGACAGAGCTAAAGCGGCCAAGTTCAGCCACATTTACACAGGCAAATTCAACTTTTATACTGTTTTCATTACATATTTCGAGGATATATTTCCGGGTTATACCATTCAGGATAACTTTATCAGGAGCAGTAACAAGTGCATTATCTTTCAGGAAAAAAATATTTGACCGGCTCCCTTCCGTAATGCA
>CAYQBZ010000470.1:0-2785 GCA_964415855.1 uncultured Rikenellaceae bacterium | reverse complement strand
TATAAAAACGAAAAATAAGAGCAATACCGGCATCACATGCCCGGTGACTCTCTGTGGTAGCTCAGTGTGGTCCTCTGTGTCAGTTCTCAGTATTATTGCCGTCAGGCATATGGTATTAGCATGTATTATGATATGTATTCATCCCGGTGCCTGGACACTACATAATCCTGATCCCTGCTTTTAATATACCTGTTTCTTTAATTCCCGTTGCGGCAGCAGGCTGTCCACCGCCCACAGTAAATTCAAATATTCCGGGTTTGATAACCCTCCTGTTTTGTTCATCAATAACTGAAAATGCATCAGGTGTTATTGAGAAATTTACAGTTCGTGTTTTCCCGGCATTCAGATGGATTCTTTTAAAAGCTTTCAGAGAACGGACAGGTACCGGAACCGAGGAACTCAGGTTGGAAAGATACACCTGGACAACCTCGTCACCTGCTATTTTACCTGTGTTCTTCACATTAACTGAAATCTCAACGGTATCGCCGGAATTATATGTCTTGTCAACCTTGAACCTACTGTATTTAAATGTTGTATAGCTCAAACCATAACCAAAAGGATACAAAGGTTCTCCCTTAAAATACCTGTAAGTGCGGTTCGCCATGTTATAATCGGTAAAATCGGGCAGATCCTCAACCGATTTATAAAATGTAACCGGCAAACGTCCACCCGGATTATAATCGCCGAATATCACATCGGCAACAGCTGTGCCGGCAGCCTGACCTCCGTACCATGTTTCCAGAATTGCAGGAATATTATCTTTTTCCCAATTGACAGCCAGGGCACTTCCGTTGAGAAGCACCAACACTACGGGTTTGCCCAGTGAGTGGACCGCCTTAATAAGATCCTGCTGCACATCAGGAAGATCAATACGTGTCCTGTCCCCCCCTCTGAATCCATCAACAGAAACCCTCATTTCCTCACCTTCAAGACGTGGTGTGATACCCATACACATGATAATTACATCGGCTTTTTTGGCAATAGCAAGGGCTTCAGCCTTTAATTCATCAGAAGGTCTCTGCTCAGGCAATCCCTCAACCCAGTTACAACCCCGCGCATAAAGGACTTCAGACAAACCTTCAAGTTCTTCTTTTATACCTCTAAGTGGAGTAATGGGATCAGATGGAGTACCATTATAATTACCAAGAAGGACGAATGACTCGTCGGAATTCGGACCGATAACTGCCACTGTTCCAATGTTCTTTCTTAAAGGGAGCAGCTTGTTCTCATTTTTAAGAAGGACAATAGATTTCAGTGCAGTTTCCTTTGCAAGCTCCTTATTCTTCTCACTATCAAGTACACTGTATGGGATTTTAGAATATCCCACCATTCCCGGAGGATCGAACATACCTAACCTGAACCTTGCTGTAAAGAGTCTTTTAAGTGCAACATCTATTTCTGCCTCCGTAATAAGATCCTTATCAACTGCTGATTTCAGGTTGCGATAGACATTCGAGCATTCAAGGTCGGTTCCTGATCGCACTGCCAGTGCTGCTGCCTCCTCAGGTGTTCCTACAACCTTATGCCCGGCATATATATCCCTTATAGCACCACAATCAGAAACGATATAGCCGTCGAATCCCCACTCGGTGCGTAATATCCCATTCAGAAGAGCGTCGCTTCCACAGCACGCCTCTCCGTTATACCTGTTATAGGCACACATAACGGAATATGCTTTCCCCTCTTTGATCCCCATCTCAAATTGCGGCAGATATGTTTCCCTGAAGTCTCTTTCATCTGTCACAGCATCAAAAGAATGTCTTTCCGGTTCAGGGCCGCTGTGGACTGCATAATGTTTAACAGTGGCAATTGTCTTAAAATACTTCGGATCGTCACCCTGAAGCCCTTTTATGAATTGAACTGCTATCTTTCCGGTCAGAAACGGATCTTCGCCGTATGTTTCCTGTCCTCTCCCCCAACGCGGATCCCTGAAAATATTAATGTTGGGAGTCCAGAAAGTGAGCCCCTGGTATCTTCTTCGCGACCCGTTCCTGACAAACTCATGATGTTTGGCACGGGCCTCATCGGATATCGTTGTTGATACCCGGTATATCAGGTCCTCGTCCCAGGTGGCGCCAAGTCCTATTGCCTGGGGAAACACTGTTGCAAGGCCAGCCCTTCCAACGCCATGCAGACATTCATTCCACCAGTCATATGCCGGTATCCCGAGATGATCGATGGCAGGGGCCGTATTCATCATCTGGCTGATTTTCTCATCAAGTGTCATCCTGCCAACGAGGTCATTTACACGCACTTCAGTGCTAAGGGCAGGATTCTGGTAAGGGAACTTGCCAGTCTGCTGGGCTGTCAGACATTTTGTGATCAAAAGGATCACCATCATTGGAAACAATCCTCTGATTAATGTGATTTGGTTTCTCATTTTCATAGCTATGCAGTTTATGGAATTAATATTTTAATCTCTTAAGCCTGACTCTCTACTACACGCAGAGTACCGCGTTCCGGGCAAAAGCCGGATAAGAACCATACGTTTGATCCTGAGCCATACCACTATAGTGCCTTTTTCCCTTCGCGTTATGCATTTACCCAACCTTTTCCCTTGCCCTCCTGTAAATACAGTCTTTCATATCACAAAGGTTACATGTATATGGATTCCGCTTAACATATTCTCCTATGCCTATTATGCCGCTTACCGATTTAACCGGATCCATAAGGGCAGATTCTGTAAGTCTGATGCCACAAAAGTTGTCAGGTACCAGTTGAAACAACTTATGCTGTTCTGAAACATTCCAGCCGCAGTACCCGGGACTATAACGATTAGTAATTC
>CAYQBZ010000469.1:0-2803 GCA_964415855.1 uncultured Rikenellaceae bacterium | reverse complement strand
TAGCATTACTATTGAAAATATATCAAGTAAGATAGTAACAATTTCACGTAAATTCCAAACTCCAAATTCCAAACTTCAAACTTCAAACTCCAAACTACCTGTACGTATAAATACCCCCATGCAAATAGGCTTTAAGCTTCATTCACCTTTTTTTTAATAGAGGTAACTTTGTGTTAATGTTCTAACAGTCATCAGAGGGGAAGGGTGATGGAAAATCTGTATGAAATACTGTCGGAGGATATCCGGTTTGAAGAAGGATTAAAAGCCTGTATGAACTGTGGCGTGTGCACTGCCATATGTCCCGCAGCGGAATTTTATGATTACGATCCCAGGAAAATAGTCGATATCGTTCAGAAGAAGGATGATGATGAGATAACCGGGCTTCTGAAATCCGAGACAATCTGGTATTGTGGTGAGTGTATGTCGTGTAAGACAAGGTGCCCTCGTGGAAATACCCCGGGATTTATAATTATGGCACTTCGTTCCCTGTCACAAAAGCTAGGTTATTTTACGGAATCGGAAAAGGGACGTCAGCAACTGGCTATTAAAAGAACAGTTGGAGAAAATATCTTTAAATACGGTTATTGTGCCGCTACCTATGCTGTAAACCCGGAAATGCATCCTGAACAGGGACCGATATGGGAATACATCCTTGAGAATACCGATGATGTTTTTGAACGGCTTGGGGGCCAGATAAACGGTATCGGAACAGGTCCTCTGAGGAAGATCCCGCAGGAGGCTCTTGATGAGCTGAAAAAGATATTTGATGTTACCGGAGGTACTGAGTTCCTTGGTACAATAGAGAAGCATTCAAAACGAAAAGCTTCTGAAATGGGACTTCAGTTCAATGATGAAGGTACTGATAATGATTATTTTGTGGAAATATATACGGCTAACAACGGCACTCATAATTCCCGTGACACTAAAATAACCGGAGATGAATCATGAAGGCAAAAAAAGGATCTGGTCAGAGTACCAGAAGGAGATAGCTGACGATCACTTTTTTTATGTCAGATCGTGTATACGTCAGAGTTTTTTCCCTGGGTCAGAACAGTTCTTCCTCAACCTGATGAGAAATATTCTGGGCAAGGATGTATACGAGGATCCCGCTCACACAACATGCACGGGAATAGGTTATCACAGCGATATTGTACCTTCTGCAACCATTATGACGGTCATTGCCCGTCATTTTGCACTTATGAAGGAAGCGGGGTATAAAAACATAGCTATTTCATGTGTAACCTCCTTCGGTTTATATACCGAGATACTTGAGACATGGAAACATTTTCCGGAAGAGCTTGAGAAGACAAGAGAGTATCTTTTCAAAGCAACAGGCAGGGAATTTGATCTCCCGGAAAACATGGCCCATTCAAGCGATATAATTTATAAGTTCAGGCACGAAATAGCTCAAAAGGCTCTTAACCTTCTGGTAAATAAAAAGACCGGAGAACCCCTTAAGGTAGTCGAACATATTGGTTGTCATTATTCAAAGATGTTTCCAAAGTCAGGTGTGGGAGGTGCTGAATTTCCGAACGTCTTAAGCGGGATGGTGACTGCCTGGGGAGGTAATGTAATTGACTATCCCGAGAGAAGGCATTGTTGTGGCTTCGGATTCAGGCAATATATAGTCCAGGCTAACAGGGGTTATTCTGTCTCAAATACAGCCAAGAAATTTTCATCAATGAGACCATACAAGCCTGACCTGGTGCTCACCAATTGTCCGGGATGCAACATGTTCATGGATAAATGGCAGTATACAATAAGGGAGATGGAAGGAACCTCATATGGTGAAAACGGTGAATCGATACCTGTACTTACATACGAGGAGCTTGCAGGGCTGGTACTTGGCATCAGTCCCTGGGATCTTGGTCTTCAGTACCATATGGTCCAGTCTGAACCTCTTCTCAGGAAAATGGGAATAGCCTTTGACGGTAATGATAAATACAGAACCAAAGACGGGAAGCAGATGCCCATTCCCCATAATCTTATAAATGCCTGATGATGAGTGGTAGCGTGGTAGTTGTCGGAGGGGGGACAGCCGGGATGGAAGCTGCCGGACAGCTTGCCAAAGCAGGACTGAATGTCACATTAATTGAGAAGGAGGAAAAGGCCGGTGGTCATCTGGTCGACTGGTATCATCTGTTCCCTGACAGACGGGACGGGGGAGAGGTACTGAAATACCTGACTGACCTTACAAGACATGCAAATATCAAAATTCTGAAAGGGACCACAATCGACAGCCTGAAGAAAAACAGGGAGAATTTCACTGTCAAAACAAGCACCGGTGACGAGATCACAACTGATGCTATAATTATGGCAACGGGATTTGATCTTTTCAGAAGTGAAAGAAAGGAGGAGTATGGTTACGGAATTTACGATAATGTAATTACATCTTTCGATCTGGAAAAGAAATTCAGGAGCGGCGATCTGAGATTAAGCAATAGAGAGGTCCCGGGGCGGATAGGCATTGTTCATTGTGTTGGTTCGAGAGACGAGAAAGCAGGTAACCTTTACTGCTCAAAATTGTGTTGTGTGACTGCTGTCAAACAGGCCATTGAACTCAGGGAAATGCTTCCCGGATCAAGGGTTTTCTGTTTCTATATGGATATAAGGATGGGTGGCGCACTATATGAGGAATTATATATGGAATCGCAGGAGAAGTATGGAGTTACATATATAAGGGGTAAAGTATCGGAAGTCGCGGAATCAATACAAAAGAAACTAATTGTCAAGGTAGAGGACACTTTAGCGGGAAGACCACTTAAGATGGAACTGGATATGCTCGTTTTGATGGCAGGTATGG
>CAYQBZ010000468.1:0-2813 GCA_964415855.1 uncultured Rikenellaceae bacterium | reverse complement strand
AGAAAAAAGAAGAGATTAAAAACCTTCTTAAATCGATTGTATCAGAAGATGAAAGGCTCACTAAGCTTGAAGGAGTGCTGGACAGGGAATATGCTTCTTTAACAGCTATGTCCGGTGAAATATCCAGCCACAGGGAAAAGGTAATACCTGATATTGAATTGAGGATCACCGGTTTACTTAAGCAACTCGGTATGCCCAATGCAAAATTCCTGATTTCTCTTACCCGTCTGAAGGAACTTACGCCATCAGGTATTGACCATGCAGATTTCTTATTCTCCGCCAACAAGCAGATACAGCCTGAGAACCTAGCAAGGATAGCATCCGGAGGGGAATTGTCACGTGTTATGCTGAGCCTGAAATCATTACTGACTAAGAATAAGAACCTGCCTACCATTATCTTTGATGAAATTGACTCAGGCGTATCGGGCGAAATTGCAGATAAAGTTGGACAGATACTTGCAGGAATGGGAAAGTATATGCAGGTAATTAATATTACTCATCTCCCTCAGGTTGCTTCAAGAGGAAGGAAGCATTACCACGTATACAAGGATGATACGGACGATGCAACATTTACCAGGGTTAGGTTGTTATCACATAATGAACGGATCATGGAGGTTGCCAGGTTACTGAGCGGAAGCGAAGTAACTGAAACGGCCCTGAGAAACGCCAGGGAACTCCTTGATGCCGCATTAGTGAATTAGAATCTTAATTAATACACAATAATGAAAGAAGGTTTACTAAAAGGGAAAAAAGGAATTATTTTTGGTGCCCTGAATGAAAAATCCATCGCATGGCAGGTGGCTGTCAAAGCATGGGAACGGGGAGCTGAGCTAGTCCTGACAAATTCACCTGTTGCAATAAGAATGGGTACTATCGGCGAACTTGCTGAAATGACTGGCAGTAAGGTTATCACTGCCGATGCCACAAAAATGGACGACATTGAAAATCTGCTTTCAGAGAGCATGAAGATCTTTGGCGGGAAATTTGATTTCATCCTGCATTCAATTGGTATGTCACCTAACGTCAGGAAGGATATTCCCTATGAACAGACCAGTTATGAGAATATGCTTAAGACTTTCGATATATCAGCGCTCAGCTTTCACAGGGTGCTTCAGACTGCCTATAAGCTCGATGCCTTAAAAGAGTGGGGGTCGGTGGTGGCATTATCGTACGTTGCTGCACAGAGGACCCTGTCGGGTTATAACGATATGGGCGATGCCAAGGCGCTGCTTGAGTCTATAGCCAGAAGTTTCGGATATATCTACGGCCGCGACAGGAAGGTCAGGATAAATACCGTTTCCCAGTCGCCAACTGCGACAACTGCGGGAAGCGGTATTCATGGCTTTGATTCGCTGATAGATTTCTCAGAGAGAATGTCACCCCTGGGGAATGCAACAGCAGAGGAGTGTGCAGACTATTGTGTTTCACTGTTCTCAGATCTTACCCGCAAGGTTACCATGCAAAATCTTTTCCACGACGGTGGATTCTCAAGCATGGGTATGAGCCTTAAAGCTATTGAGCAATATCAGAAAAGTTTCGAAGAATGTGACTGCGACAGGCTTTAAGTAAGTATAAACACCTATTTTTAATGCGACTTACCATCCGGGTTGGCCGCATTTTTTATATTTGATATTTACCTGATACGGGCCACAATGTATAAAATTATTCTCCTTGTTATTTTCTATTTCTCCTTCCCCCTGGTAATCATTTCTATGTGTAAACGGTGGTCCGTCCTTAAAAAACTGGGCTCCATAGTTCTTGCCTACGGATTTGGTCTTATCCTCGGCAGTACCGGTATATTGCCCCAGGGCAGCGAAGCGTATCATCTGGCACTGCAGGGAAGAGCTGCACTGCCAGAGCCGGAGCTGAAAACTTTGCTGAGCTCCGGTACAATCAGCGAAAAAGACAGCTATGTGAACTCTGTTGCTTCTGCCCAGGACATGCTGATATCAATAATTGTTCCCCTGGCATTTCCGCTTCTCCTGTTTTCTCTAAATATCAGACGGTGGCTCAGGTATGCCGGAGGAGGATTTATTTCAATGGTACTTGCCCTTCTCTCTGTTGTAGTAATAGTAGGTTCGGGTTATTTTATTTTCAGGGATGTTGTTCCTGATTCGTGGAAAGTTGCGGGGATGCTGATCGGTGTATATTCAGGAGGTACACCAAATCTTGTATCCCTGAAGGTTGCCCTGACAGTGGATCCAAGCCTTTTCGTTATGACAAGCACCTATGACATGATAGTTGGTGCGGTCACAATTATTTTCTTCATAACAGCAGGCCCCCGTGTTTTCAGGGCTATCCTGCCACCGTTCAAACACAGTGGTGATAGTGAGAGCGCAGATACAGTTATTGCTGAGGCTGAAAGTTTCGAGGATTATTCGGGAATGTTCGGCAGGAACAGGATATTGCCACTGCTGGGCGCTTTGGGTATTGCTGTACTGATCTTTGCAATTTCATTTGTATTTAGCATTCTTCTTCCCGACATATCACAGATGGTCGTTGTCATCCTGTCAATAACCACTCTGGCAATTATCGCTTCCCTGTTTGACCGGATAAACAAAATAGAAAAGACTTTTCAGCTTGGTATGTATTTTATCCTCGTCTTTTCATTCACGGTTGCATCAATGGCTGATCTTGCAGTGATTTTCAGTATTGGCTACCTTGGTCTCTTTGCCTATATTACCTATGCATATTTCGGTTCGCTCTTTCTTCATCTGCTCCTGTCAAAGATCTTCAGGGTAAATGCTGATGATTACCTGATTACAACTGCTGCTTTTGTTTTCTCTCCACCTTTTGTACCGGTTGTAGCCGGA
>CAYQBZ010000467.1:0-2823 GCA_964415855.1 uncultured Rikenellaceae bacterium | reverse complement strand
ATGATGAACTTACCTTCGTACACCCGGGACAATCCGCAGAGAATAAGGTTTGGCATCAGTTATGGCATTGGTACACAGCAGATCTTCCCTTATAACAGCAAGGATTATATTTATAATGTCAGTGGTTACAGGATACAGGTGAATCGAACAATCAAGATACGAGGTGCATTCACATTTGAATTACAGTTTGAGCCCGGCATTTATATTGCAAAGCACCAGTTGATGAATGAGTTTTTCGTTCAGCCGAAGGATGGGGAGGACTATCTTGAGCAGAGGGAGATCTTTACCAGGAAAAAGACTATTACCGAATATGTGCTGAATACCGGGTTCCAGGTGCGTTACAGGATATCGCAGGACCTAAGTCTCTCTTTGCTTGGAGGTGTAGGCCCTATGTTTTCAGATAAGGAGACAGAGAGGCTGGCAAGGGGATTTGCATTTTCAGACGTAGTTGCTGTTGGTATTGCATACAGAACAGGCAAATTCATCTTTGAGCTAAGACCCGGTTTAAGACATGTATCGAATCTAGATCTTAAGTATCCGAATTGTGGTCATAACAGTTCAAACATTGATTTTAGCTTTTCGGTTTTTCTTTAAGGTATGCCGCACCGGCTTGTGAAAGCATCCTGGTTTGTTTTCGACCGGGAGAATTAACATAAAGATAATTAATAAGATAAGAAATCCGGATGAGGTGATGGATATTAATATCATGGACAATCTGGCAACCATATTACGGAAGATAAGTCAGATAAGGAAGGGGCCACATAAAAAAGAATTAAGAATTTGTCATTAACAGCATGTACTCATATCAATTTTATTGTTTAATTTTAATTTGACCAATGAAGATGAAAGTCAGGCGAAAGCATTATATAAGTTTCTATATTAATAAGTTAAAAATATTATGCTTATGTGACTGACCGGGCTTTGCATTATGACGATGGAAGTGGAATCTTTTCGTTATATTTAAAATATCGAATTTTGTGCTAAAATTTAACTCGCTGCTTTATGAAAAAAAGAGTAATTCTAAGGAGGATATTTCACCGTGACTATTGGAGGATAGGGATCTTTTTCGGTTTTGATGAAAAGCTGAAAGACCTGGTGAAGTCGTTACCCGGATCAGTATTCAGTGCCACCAACAAATGTTTTTATCTGGATGATTCAGAAGATAACCTGAGGCTGATCCTCAAAACGCTGAAGGATATTGTGGAAGTTGACATATCGGCTCTTATTTCTGATATGGACGAAAAGGAAACAATAAGGACATTTACTGCACGGGTCACAGATGATCCGGAGGCTGAAATGCATATGGAACGGGAAGAAGGAAAAGGGAAGGGGAAAGACTCTATTTCTGTTTCAGTCTCTTCCGGGGATGCAACACGGGCCGGAGGTTATCCCGGAAAAGGGCACCAGTCAGGAGGTAAAAATGTATTTGGACCTGTAGAATTCAGGATCAGTGAAAAAGAGGGATCTCTGGTTATAAAGTTTCTTGGCAGGTATGACCCGGCGTGGGTAGAGGAGCTGAGAACATATGGGAAGTGCTATTATGACAAAAAACGCAAGGAGTGGTTTTTGCCCTGGAAAAAGATAACATGTGACTCTCTTGCGGATTATTTTGCATCGAATGGTGTTGCCGTGGATATCAGGAAGCTGGTCGTTAGTGAGGAATTGAAGGCTGAGAGGAAGAACAAGGGTGACGAGATAAGGGCGAAGCAGCTGGGCAGGAAGGCTCTTGACGGGCTTGATGCGATGGAGTTGTATCTCGATGAGAATCGTTACAGTACCAGGACCAGGGAATCATATTTATCGGCTATCGAATTCTTTTTCAGGTATTTCAGTCCGAAGGATCCGATGGAGATCACTGAGGATGAGATCTCTCTCTTCCTGTATAATCACATAGTCAAGCTGGGGTATTCAGCTTCTTATCAGAACCAGATGGTATCGGCTGTCAAGGTCTTTTACATGATTGGGGGCAAGGGAAAGGTTAATCCTGCGTTACTTGGACGTCCTCGTCGCGGTCGTGCCTTACCTAAGGTTTTTTCGAAGGAGGAGGTCAGCAGTATCCTCAATGCCACGCGTAACATAAAGCACAAGGCTTTGCTCTGGCTGGTCTATTCCTGCGGATTGCGGAGATCGGAGGTAACAAACATAAAACTCACTGATCTGGACCGTAACAGGGGGATCATCCAGATACGTGAAGCCAAGGGTATGATAGACCGTATTGTACCTGTTTCGGTAAAGGTATGGGAGAAGCTTGATGAGTATATAAGGGCGTACACTCCCAGGGTTTATGTTTTTGAGGGCCAGACAGGAGGCAGGTATTCCGTCGAGAGTGTTTATCATGTATTCAAGGATGCTTTGATGCGTGCCGGAATAAATAAGGAAGTAGGTATTCACAGTCTCAGGCACAGCTATGCCACTCATCTTCACGAGAACGGGCTTGATATTAGGTACATCCAGGAGCTTCTTGGTCACAAGAGCACGAAGACGACGGAGATATACACCCATGTAAGCAGGCGGAACCTTGTTCAGGTAAGGAGTCCTATTGATGATCTTGATGTAAGCTAATTTATCTGCAGCAAAAGCTTGATAACAGAAATTTTAATCTTATACAGCGGCGTGGTGCAGGTATATCTGTATATTCCGTGCGGGTGCATTCTTCAGGTTTAAGTCTAACAAGCCTTAAAAAATGAAAAAGCACCATAAAGTCAAAAACCTGCTTCTATCTACCCCTGGAGTCCTATTTTATGCAATTTTCCTAATTTTATAAACTAGTTAGTGGCTATAATTTAATAATCAGAAGCTTGACATTGAGTTACCGAAATATTA
>CAYQBZ010000466.1:0-2823 GCA_964415855.1 uncultured Rikenellaceae bacterium | reverse complement strand
AGCCGGAAGAATTTCTCCAGATCCGGCGAACACCAGAGGGGCGGAGCCCCTATGGAGAGCGCGGAAGCGCGACGAGTTCTAGGCAGAAGGCCGGAGTCTCGCCGGCCCCGCCAGACTTGAAACCCGTTCTTTGACATTAAGTCAGAGAACGGGTTTTTTATTGTATCTATTGGTTTTTCCTTGATTGGCTTTGGGGTTAGAGCTAATATCTGCAAAACAGCCTTTTTTCATGGAGCTCTAACCAGGTGGCATAATAATACAACATTGATAGCTCAATTGGGCATTGGAATTTGCTTTTAATCGTCATACCGGCGCAAGCCGGTATCCAGGACACATTACTAAAAGCCTGGACCCCGGCTTTCGCCGGGGTGACGGCTATTTATAGCGGATTACTAAAAACAAAAGTTGTTGGAAAGGAAAAATATAATTTGCGTGTTTATGATGACGGAACGTTAAATAAATATAAATCTCAATGTCCTTTTTTCACACACCCTTATCAGAACTGGCAAACGTATCATACACGCCCACGTCCTGATAGGGTGTTCGATCGTATGATTTGCGCTATTCGGAATATTAATAACTTCCTTCAAAGAATTGCAAAAGCAAAGTCGGACATTAATAATCCATTAGATTATTATTCATTTATGACAGAAGTTAAAGTTGCATATTTTCTATTGAAAAAAGGTAAAGAGGTTAGGTTTTCGGACGTTAATAGTGGTGGCCCAGATATACGTATAATGAATAGGGATGGATCAGATATATATATTGAAGTAAATACACCGTTAAAACAGTTTGCTTATTTAGTGCGTATGGAAGAGGAATTACAGAAAATTAATTCTAATTTTCAATGGGAAAGAACCCATTTTTTAGGACTGAATATTAATACAAATTGGCAAGATATATATAATCAGATTGAAACGAAAATAACTAATATAGAGCAAACACAATACATTAAAAAAGTGTATAGCAAAGGGAACCTACGTGGGATTCTTAAGGATAAGCAAAAAATAAATACATATGCTGGCGGAAGTAATGCGCACGGTAGACCGGAAACTACGGTTTCTGTTCTATTAAATGAATCTTTAAAAGCGAAGATGGAAATTAATAATGGCAAAGCGACAATAGATAGCAAAGGAAAGAAATATAAATTGAAGAATATGCTAAATAATTTACATCCTAATATTTTATGGAGTGAAATGTTGTTTTTGGAAGATTTCCAAATTGGATGGAATAATAATTTAACAGGCTTGGGATTACCTGCTGATCTTGATGCGCAAATAGTATCTGTGTGTGGGATTAATTCTAAATATGGTGGAAAAAATAAGTTGCCTCCAATGCCACCGGGAATTATAAGGATTACAGATAAACCATTCAGGTTTGCAATATTTGTAAATGAGAAATCGCCCCATCTTGATTTGATAAAGAGAACTATTGGAGAATTGTTGCCAGGGGAAGATATTATTATGTGCTCTCAATCGGCTGAGGAATTAAAAGTATTTGGATGATTGAGAAAACAACTAGAAAACAATTTAAAAGTTAAAGGATTTGTTAGGATACTTTTAACCACGGCCTGTCAGGAAATAAAATACCCCATCCGAAAGGATGGGGTATTTTATTTCCTGATAAGTATTTAACGACGGGACTAGAACTCGAAGAGGGCATGGGTGAAAAGTTCCCCCCTGTCCATTAGGGGAGGCCTCCTCTCTGCCAGTCCTGGGCTCTACGGTCTGGGGGCATCCGCCGCCATAGAAAACACCAGGGATAAACTCCGATATTACGAATAAAATAATTATTTATATAAAAAGGCCATTAGTCACACAAATATAGAGGATTCTTATGAAGATCGAACTTCGTAATTATCTAAAAAAGCCTTGATTGCAAAGAAAAGGTATCTTAATCTATAAATCACTAAATGTGACCTCAACATTTCATTTCTGTAACAATAAAACAGAAAGGAAATGTAATGGTTATTAAAAATTACTTAATTATAGTAGGGTTAGTATTTTTTACGATTATATTTGGTTGTGCCGGAGAAAAAGGCCCAATGGGGCCTGCAGGGCCTATTGGGCCCCCAGGTTCACCTGGGGTTGAATTGTATTATGACAATTTTTCGGATCCAACATTAAGCACCACATGGGTTACATCTGCGAGTACTGGTTTGTATTCTATAAATAATGGCAAATTGCAAATTGCATGTACTTCAGATACTTATATGGCCAGTGCCAAATTGAACCTGCCTTCATCTATTGATAATTGCCAAATAGAATGCGACACCTACTGGATATCGGGAGTTACTGATAATTCATACGGTATTTTTTTCCGTGATTCAGGTGGCAATAATCAATACAGGTTTTGTATCAGCGGTAGTGGCGGTTACATCATTTGTACTGGAATTAATCCACTCGTTAATTGGACTGCAGATAGTATTATTCACTCCATGGGATGGAACCGGTTAAAGGTGGTTTGCCTCGGTACTCAACTAGATTTCTATATTAACGATAAACTTATTAGTACTTTGGACGATGCCACATTTTCAACTGGGACTGTTACCCTAGCTGTTGGGGGAATACAAACAATACAGTTTGATAATTTTAGAATATATGTATGGGAAAAGAGAACTATTTAAAAAGGCATTTGCAAATACATTTCCACTTAAATAGAGATTTTCATCATCTCCTGATTAGTCCTTGACGGATATTTGATTGACAATGCTTCATTTTACTAATTTCATACGGCACAATATATGTAACGCGTCCACTCGGCCCCGTCAGAAAACAGAACACTCCGGGCAAGTTGCCGGCCAAGAGGCCTGTGTATTTCCTG
>CAYQBZ010000465.1:0-2838 GCA_964415855.1 uncultured Rikenellaceae bacterium | reverse complement strand
TAATAACTTGTATTGGAGATTAACCCTGACAGGATACCCGTAAAATCTCCCGTTCCAGGATCATCAGATGTAAGGTTATCTGCGGTTGTAGGACCCGGAGCGGTACTCCAGCATACTCCGCATGATGTAATGGGAGAGACCCTCCGTCAGAGGTGATATTTCCGCCGCTGGCAGCAGTGGAAGCCGTTACAGAAGAAACAGGTGTTGTTGTTACTGACGGAAGAGAAGGTGCAATTGTGGTAAAATTATACTCCACACCGTAGACTGTACCTGATCCATTACTGATATATGCCCTGATATAATATTTCGTACCTGCCTCCAGGTTGTTCAGATGACTTATATAATCTGTAGGACCTATAGGTCGGCCAAGAGTTGTTTTCTGATCTGCCAAAGTTGGTCCGGGTATTGTGGAATAACAATGTCCGAACTGAATTGCATTTTCTCCCAGACTGACCAGCCGACCTGAAGCATCTGCTGAATTCTTCTGTATTCCGGAAACTTGCCCGGTCAGAACCAGCATCTTTGCTTCATCCTTCTTACAGTCTTGAATAAACAATAATCCAGGAATGAGCAGAAACAGTATGAATCTATTTATTTTCAAATCTGACAACGAATTGTATGAAACCCTTAGGTTCATAACATAATATCTCCGCAAATTGTTTACCGTAAGATTAAACAATCTGCACTATCCGGTATCAGAATATACGTATTATAATATGTATTTTAATACGTATTTTCCACCCTGGAAGATATATTACCTGAAGTTCACAACCTCCTCAAGTGACTTCCTGGTTGAAGCGGCTGAAACAGCATCAACACCACCTTCAACATTACCAATCCTGAGTAAGGTTATAGCTTTATACCCTTCGGGGATCCCCAGTATTGATCTTTTATTCAGATTCACGTTATTTACAGGACCGCCATAGATATGCCCTCCAAGACCGAGACTCTGGGCACCTATGTACATATAAGCCGTTGCAAGGGCACAGTCGATATCAACATTTGAGCCTTCCGGCGGTGATTCCTGTCCTGAGATTATTATCAGTACATTACCGGGATTGAAGTCGGGGATAATATCAGCCAGAAGCGCTTTATCCTTCACAACTATAAACTTCCAGGGCTGCCTGTTCCTGGCACTCGGAGATTTCAGACCGCATTTCAGAACCAGATCAATCTGGTTTTCTGTAACGGGTTTTGATGTCATCACCTTAGGCTCATAACTCTTTAATATTACATCTGTCAGACCAGTGCCTGCAGTCTGGCTCTTCATCACTCCTGTAGCCGACAGCAATACAATAAGGAATACAACTAATGGTTTTCTCATAGAGTTAATCTATTAGTAATAAGATAAGTCAGTTAACAATTTCAAATGCAAAAATGTTTAGTCCGAGGCAAAAAGATTGTTAACTCAGGTCAGTGGTCCGGGATTGAACAAAACCAGGTCGTTGTGCAGTCCCAGCCTATCGCAGGCAACCTGTTTTTCGCCACTGGCTACAGCCAGGATCAGATGGAAAAGCTCCCACCCCATCTCTTCCATTGTCTTCTTTCCTAATGCCACCTGCCCTGCATCCAGATCGATCAGGTCATACCATCGTCTGCTTAGCTTCGAATTAGATCCCACCTTTATAACCGGTACCATTGATAGGCCATATGGTGATCCCCGTCCCGTTGTGAATACATGCATATTCATGCCTGAGGCAACCTGTAGTGTACCACAGACAAAATCACCCGCCGGCGTTGCTGCGAACGTTAGTCCTTTTTTCCTGATGCGTTCCCCCGGGGCCAGCACATCAACAATAGGGCTGGTCCCTGATTTTGCAACAGATCCCAGTGCCTTTTCAACTATATTGCTCAATCCTCCTGCTTTATTGCCCGGTGCCGTATTGGAGCTCCTGTCTGCTTCCCCTTTTGACAGGTAATCATCATACCATTTCATTTCGTCTATAAGTGCCTGTCCGACTGAAGTATCCACAGTTCTCGGAACCAGCAGATGAACAGCATCTCTTACTTCAGTTACTTCCGAGAACATTACACTTCCCCCGGCACGGACAATAAGATCTGCTGCAAAACCTGCAACAGGATTTGAGGTGATCCCTGAGAAGCTGTCACTTCCTCCACATTGCATACCCACTACCAGATCTGAAACAGGTAAGACTTCCCTCCTTCTTTCATTAAGCTCTTTCAGACGTTTTTCAGCCATGTCCATTGCTCTTTCTGCCATTGCCTGAAATCCTTCTAGAGACTCATCCTGCATAAGCATTAAAGATGAAATATCCTTCACAGGCTTGCCTGTTGATTGACCTGGTTCGTCCAGCAGTTGTTCAGGCAGCAGCTTCTCACATCCAAGTCCGATTATCATTACATTACCTCCGAAATTCGGATTTCTTGAGATGTTCCTGATTGTCCTCACCGGTATTGCAGATGAGGGGGAATCAATTGCCACTCCGCATCCATAGGTATGATTCAATGCAACAACATCATCCACATTCGGGTATCGGTGCAGCAATTCCCTCCTGACCCGGTCAGCAATGTGCCCTGAAAAACCTGTCACACAATTTACGCTGACAGTAATACCCAGGATATTTTTGGTTCCGGCACTGCCGTCAGGATTCCTGTAACCTTTAAATGTATATCCTGCCAGAGGTTCCGGAACAGGTTTCCTGTTTACAGATAATCGGATCGAATTAAGATCGGGCGGTACCGGCAGTATTACCATGGATTCCCTGATCCATTCACCGCGTCTTATTCCCCTGGCTGCCATTCCGATAGGATGACCATACCTTATGATATTCTCACCGGCACCGATATCAGCCAGTGCCGCCTTATGCCCGACCGGGA
>CAYQBZ010000464.1:0-2839 GCA_964415855.1 uncultured Rikenellaceae bacterium | reverse complement strand
GGGGGAACCTGGGAGGGATCTTCTCCGACTACCTTCTGAAAAGGGGAGCCTCTCTCTCCGTGGCAAGAAAGGTGCCAATCGTTATCGGGATGATGTTATCAATGAGCATGATCTTCTGCAATTATACAGAAGTTGAATGGCTCGTTGTTGCTTTTATGGCCTTGTCGTATTTCGGGAAAGGTGTCGGGGCCCTTGGCTGGGCAGTAAATGCCGATACGGCACCAAAAGAGATAACAGGCCTTAGTGGCGCCCTCTTTAATACATTTGGCAATCTTTCGAGTATTGTAACACCTATTGTAATAGGGTACATAATCGGGATCAGAGGTTCATTTAACGGGGCCCTGGTCTTTGTCAGCATACATGCATTCATGGCTATTGTAAGTTATGTGGTAATCGTTGGAAAAATTGAACGCCTGGTGCTTAAAAAGATTTAGTGAGAATGAACGTTGAAGATTTCATGGGATCTCCGGAAATCACAGAAATGTCAGTGATCCCGGTTGCCGGTCGCGACAGCATGTTGCTGAATCTGAGTGGCGCACATGGTCCTTTTTTTACCAGGAACATTGTTGTAATGAAAGACAGGGCCGGGCATACAGGTGTTAGCGAAGTGCCTGGCGGTGAAAGTATCAGGCAGGTGCTGGAAGAATCAAAGATACTTGTTGTAAGCAAGCCAATTGGTCACTACAATAATATAATCAATGAGATCCGCCAGCGTTACAGCGACAGGGATTCAGGCGGACGTGGCTCGCAGACATTTGATACCCGTGTCACAATTCATGCCATAACAGCCATTGAAACAGCGCTGCTTGACCTGCTCGGGCAGTTTCTTGGCGTGCCCGTGGCTGCATTACTGGGGACAGGGATACAACGTTATGAGGTGGAAATACTTGGCTACCTGTTCTATTTAGCCGATCGTACAAGAACAGGTCTTCCATATACCGATTCCTCACAGCAAACAGATACCTGGCTAAGACTGCGAAGGGAAACTGCCCTTAGCCCCGGAGCAATTGTCAGGCTGGCAGAAGAGGCTCATCTGCGTTATGGGTTTAAGGACTTTAAGCTGAAAGGGGGTGTAATGAACGGATTAGAGGAAATGGAAGCTGTGTCTGCACTTGCGGACCATTTCCCTGATGCCAGGATAACAATAGATCCCAACGGTGCATGGTCGCTTGAGGAGGCTATTAAGCTTTGTAAGGATAATAGTGGATCACTTGCGTATGTTGAGGACCCTTGCGGTGCGGAGAATGGATACTCAGGGCGTGAAATAATGGCGGAATTCAGAAGGGCGACAGGATTACCGACTGCAACAAATATGGTAGCCACCGACTGGCGCCAGCTTGGACATGCATTACAGTTGCATGCAATTGATATACCCCTGGCCGATCCGCATTTCTGGACCATGCAGGGTGCTGTGCGCGTTGCCCAGATATGCCAGGAGTGGGGATTGACATGGGGCTCCCACTCAAACAATCATTTTGATATCTCGCTTGCAATGATTGTACATGCCGGGGCTGCAGCACCCGGTAATATTACTGCTCTCGACAGCCACTGGATCTGGCAGGAAGGAGATGAACGACTGACCAGGGAGCCACTGAAAATACAGGATGGCATGATCGCACTGTCCGATAAACCAGGACTCGGGGTTGAATTAGATATGGATCAGGTTGAAAAAGCAAATAAACTTTACAAGGACCATGGATTAGGGTCGAGGGATGATGCCATGGCAATGCAATACATCATTCCGGGCTGGAAATTTGATAATAAACGCCCCTGCCTGGTTCGTCAGTAACTATAAATATGAATAAGAAATAAGATGGGAAAAAAGACGAATTTCAAACCTAAGGGTATCATTCCTGCAGTAATAACACCTCTCACCAGTGATGGAAGATTCAATGAGAAACAGATGAGAAGGCTTCTGAATTACCTGGTAGACGGAGGAGTTCACGGACTGTTCGTGACAGGGACCACTGGCGAGTTTTACGGACTTAAACCCGAAGAGAAGCGGGATATTTACAATATTACATTGGATGAGGTCAAAGGGAGGGTCCCTGTTTATGCCGGCACAAACGGAATTACAACACGGGAGACTGTGATGCTTACAGGTATTGCAGAGGAATGTGGTGTGGATGCCGTTTCCGTTCTTACCCCTATGTTTGTTGCTCCTTCTCAGGACCAGCTTATAAGTCATTACAAGACTATTGCTGAAAATACATCCCTTCCTGTCATCCTGTATAATAATCCTCCAAAAACACAGGTCTCCCTTACTCCTTCTACTGTAGCAAGGCTTGCTGAAGTTCCTAATATAGCAGGAATAAAAGATTCCTCCGGCGATATGACGGTGACAGCGGAATATATCCGGCTAACTAGGCAACTGGATGATTTTTCTGTTCTGATGGGACGTGATACACTTATATACGGTGCGTTATGCTACGGAGCGGCAGGATCCATTGCGGCATGTGCAAATGTGGCGCCACGGCTGTGTGCAGATATTTATGATAAGTTCATGGAAGGGGATCTGAAAGGCTCCCTGGAGGCGCAATTCACTCTTGCCCCGCTCAGGATAGCATTTTCTCTGGGTACTTTCCCGGCAGTAATAAAGGAATCCCTTAACATGCTGGGTCTTGAAGCAGGTTCGTGTATGGAGCCGGCCGGTCCTCTGACAGGTGATGAAAGGGAAAAACTGAGAAAAGTACTTACTGATATGGGCTTGCTGAAATAATTATCATTTTAGAATGCCTGAGAAGCCAATCATAATAAAAACCGCAGAAGACGATAATGTAGGGATAGTCGCTAATCTTTCAGGCTTACCCGAAGGGACAATTCTGGAGGATGGTACATT
>CAYQBZ010000463.1:0-2852 GCA_964415855.1 uncultured Rikenellaceae bacterium | reverse complement strand
CACCAGCAACTGCTTGTTATCCTTCCAGGTAGTCTCATCACGGTAATAACCCCACGATCCGGAGAATGTCTGACAGGTCTCCCAGGGTACTCTTTTACCATTTATTTCAGGCCACTTCTCCACTTTAACCTGCTCTGGAGTGGTGAAATCCCATCCACCCTCAACATCGCGAAGATCAAGGCGGTCGTCAACGATTATACCTGGCTGGAGGGAACGGGCCAGTTTCAGAAGACCCTCTGAATCCCAGTCATCACGGCCTTTTCCATTCCTGCCGGGGAAGGAAAAATCGAACCAGATAATACTAATCTCCCCATAATTTGTAAGTAACTCACGTACCTGGTTCTTCATATATTCACGGTATTTATTCATATCCCTGCCTTTGTTCAGCCTTGCATATGCACTGTCCGATTCCTGCCTCAACGGATGATTCCTGTCGATAGTATAATCGGGATGATGCCAGTCGATGAGCGAGTAATAAAAACCTACCTTTAGCCCCTCCGCCCTGAATGCTTCAACATATGCCTTTATGAGGTCCTTTCCATAAGGTGTATTTGTGGCCTTATAGTCGGTGAATCTGGAATCGAACAGACAAAATCCCTCATGATGCTTGGCTGTAAGTACAACATATTTCATTCCTGCAGCTTTGGCCATCTTTGCCCATTCATGGGGATCATATAGGTCGGGATTAAACATGTCGAAATATTTCTGGTACTGCTCATTTGTCAGCCTTTCACGATTTTTTACCCATTCATGACGGGCCGGGAGAGCGTATAACCCCCAATGGATAAACATACCAAAACGGGCATCGGTCCACCATTTCAGACGCTGAGCCTTTTGTGCCTCCGTCTCTTTTGGTAGCTGGGAATTTGCGACAGGTGATACTATGATCAGACATACAAGCAACACTGCTGTTATCAAGGATCTACTTTTCATAAGGCAAGATTTTATTATAAAACTACATTATCAGAGAATATTAAAGACAATATACTATATTTTCTAAAATTAGCAATTCCTGACCAGCTTGTCAACATATTCCTTCATCCTTTTAAAATGCGATCCTTCCCAGTAGACATGATCGCATTGCGGGCAAAGAAAAAACCTGTCGTAGTAAAGCAAAGTATTTGGCTGCAACCTTTCCTGGATCATTTCTTTTGATACTTCTTCGATAAGACCGTTACATTCCATGCATCGTGTAAAAGGCTTAACCATTGTTTTAAGTCCCAGATGGTCAAACACATCCTTCAATTGGATTCCAGGATCCTGGGACCTGACAAGGAACCCGCCGGTGGCCTTCCTGTTGTTCAGAAGTTCCCTGTCGCGCGTTAGTATGGTCCTCCCCTCTGATTTTGATATTCTCATGATTTCAGGATCGGTGTAGTGTGTATCAAAAAGAGTATCAAAACCACAAAGCCGCAGGTACCTGGCCAGCTTGCCCAGGTGAACATCAGCAATAAATTTCATTTCCCGCTTAACCTGTACCTTCAAGGTTTAATTACCAAATTTATTCATAGTAACCTTGCTTCAATAATCTCTGCAAGTTCTGTCATTCCCAATGGCACCGGATTATTTTTCATATCAGTACATGAACATACCGGCCCGGTCATCTCCCTATTAAACCCATAGCGGTTTAGTCCGGGTAATTGCAGCTCATTCGTAAGATCATGAAGGTAAGCAATGAATGAGTCAATATAATAATCATCCGTCTTCCCTGACTCACCAACAAACAGTCTTCCCAGGGAAGCATATTTCTTTAGCGCGGTAATATCTCCTTTGCCTTTTCGTAATTCCCTCACATTAATCTCATTGGATTTTGCCATAAGTGTCCCGCAGATCAAGCCATGGGGTATATCTGCTATACCACCTAGCGATGATGCAAACCCGTGTATTACTCCCAGCCCCGCATTGGCAAGACAAATACCTGAGGTAAGTGCGGCAAATGACATGCCCGCCCTGGCGTTCCTGTCATCACCATTCCTGTAGGCATTTATAAGTGAGTCCTTTACAGATTTAATGCCCTCCAGAGCAAGAGAATCGGTATAGTTGTTCGATTTATCAGAAAGATAGGCTTCGGTCAGCTGGGTAAAACAGTCCATTCCGCTGGCGGCAGTAATTTCCTTTGGACAGCTGACAGTAAGTTCCGGATCAATAAGAGCAATGTCAGGAACGAAATTATCGTGCCTGAGTGATTTTTTGAATCCGCCAGTTCCCGTCTGTGATATTACTGCATTTTTAGTTGCCTCGCTGCCCGTACCTGCGGTTGTAGGAAGAGCCAGATAAGGAAGCTTTGTACCGGGATGTTCCATCGTTCCCACTCCCTCGAGATAATCTTGTACGGATTCTGACCTGTATAGCATGGCAGATATTGCCTTACCGGCATCAAGAACACTTCCCCCTCCGATTCCCACAACAAGACTGACCCGGTTATTAATATTTTCATTGACAGCCATATCGATCATAAGGGGCGATGGTTCACCGGCAATCTTAACAAGGTGGCACTTAATGTCTGCCTTGTCAAATTCATTTAACAGTTTCTCGCCAGCTGGTGAGCTCAGAAAAGAGCTCCCCCCTGTCACCAGGATCAATTCACTTCCGTAGGATCCGGCGATACCCGGAAGTTCCTTTATAACCCCGTTCCTGAAAATGATCTTTGGTATTCTTGCAAACTGAAAAGGTTTTACCATTGCTCCTTGTCAACAGGTTCGATGATGTTATATCTTATTCCTTTACGTGGTTCTGCCATATAAGCGGCCACTGTTTCGCGCCATTTAAGGTAATGGGCAGTGTTTTTATGCGCGGCAGCGGGATCCTCCGATTCATAGGCTTCATAAAGCACGAACCGGCAGGGATCATCT
>CAYQBZ010000462.1:0-2870 GCA_964415855.1 uncultured Rikenellaceae bacterium | reverse complement strand
GAATTATAAATTTAAAGGTTCATCACAGGGTGGGAGCATTTCACAATCTTCAGGACAAAGTGTCAACACCCAGCTCGTGTTTTCAGGAGTCGGAGATGGACTGACCTACAACCAGGACAATATCAGCGCAGCAAACTCAAAGCCCCTGGCTAACATTAAGGTGAGCCTGGTAATGACCTATGTACTGAAGGGAAAAATTAATAATAAGGATTATAACGGACAACCAATCGATATGAATGATATCAGGGAGGATAATACTTTCCTCCAATCCTACCCCGATCAGGATAAGATACTGGCAACAACAACAACTGCCTCAGATGGAAGTTTCAATTTCCAGTTCATGGATACAGAGCCAAAGATAGGGGTGGTAGATAATAACGCCGACTGGAAGTCGGGAGGAGGGGAGTTTTATGATCATGTAAGCGGTAAGCTTTACAAGGTGATAAGGCTTAAGGTAGAAAATAAATATTACTGCAGTCCCGATATCAATATCAAGGTTGAACCATGGCAGGCGCTCGACCTTGGAAATATCGTCTCTTATGTTAAAAGTTATAATCTGAAAGTACATACCAACTGGACAACCTCCTCTTTCTATGATCAGGCAGGAGGGCAGGGCACTCCAATAGATAAAGTGAAAACAAGTATCATACGAAAATATTTTGTAGGCGGAGTTCCGTCTGATGAAGGGGGATATACACCTCCCGGCGGCCCCTTACATGTTACGCTGTTGCCGAAGGATCTGAAGACAAGCAATTCCCTTGGCGATGGTACTGTGACTTTTTCAAACCTTGTACAGCACGATCCGGATAACGCACAGGACAGGTATTATCTGCTGTGCGAACCAAACCTGACTGATGGGCTTTACATATATAAAAAGAAAGAAAAAGCATATTACCCGATCTATCTTAAAGACAAGAAGGACTTTCCTTTCAACAGCCTCAGGTTTGAGATCACTAATCCGAACATGCCGGCAACACAGGATCAGGCTTACGGACAAGATATCACCTGGAACAGCCAGCTGGTGGTTAAAACCTATGAAACTACCATTGAATTATATCCCGATAAGCCAAGAATTGCGGGCACTGTGGCCACAAAGGATGTGAATGCCAAGCCAATGAGTAACGTAACATTAATGCTGCTGAACAATTATAAGTTCTCATCCAATTACAATGTATTGGTCCGTACAGCAAAAACCGATTCCAAAGGGCATTATGAATTCGACAACCTCGACCTCGAGTTTGATACAATATTCACCGTAGGAAGCGCCTTAACGGTAAAAGGACCCGATCGTACTCTTTTCTGTTCACCTTCAGGATTCAAAGGAACGGCTGAACATATAGGTACTATGAAATGGGGTCAGCAGCTGCTTAAAGATTTCTTCCTTTTACCGGACGGTTTGCTTACGGGTTACATCACCGATGACAATGGGAAAGCTGTGGCGGCCGATATACAGGTCGATGATCTTGCATTTGCTTCCACCACCATGCAGTTTGAATATGACCAGTCAGGTGTCGTAAATACAGGGAATACCTTTAATTCAGGAAATACCATTCGTGCTAATAATAACGCGAATGCTGGAAATACTGTGAATGCTGGAAATACTGTGAACGCAGGAAATGCCAATCTCAAAATACAGGCAGCCAACAACATTTCTGTTCAACAGGAAAGTTCTGCTGCCATATCACAGATTAAACTTCCATCGGATATTAAGCAGGTTTTCTCAATAAATGCTCCTTCGGGAAATAACAGGAAGCTGAAGATCATTCCTAAAGATCCCGGGTATTCTTCAGAAACATATACAGTGGATGTACCTAAAGAGATAAACGCCCAGGGAAACCAGGTTTTGAAGCAATATGTGGTATTCCGTCTTAAGAAACGCGTCCGTTTCATGGTTGCAGAGAAGCCTGCTGGTAATATATACATGAGAAGTAATCTTAAACCTGTACCCGATGCTGAAGTAACACTTAAGATACCGGGGGCAGATATAACACAGACAACCGATATGAGGGGCAATGTGGTCTTTGAATTTGAGAATAACGGCACTTCTTTCACTTTTGACATCAAGCCTCCTGATAATGCCGACCTTCAGGATGGTACGTATACTATCAATAATGTCAAAGATGGTAAGATAATAGAAGTATATCCTCCGGCTTTCCTGAAAAAGGCAACAAGGATAACAGGAAAAGTAACTCTCGGGAATAAAAATACGCCTTTCAAAGATGCAACTGTGTATATTGATAATGGTAACGGGGAAAGAAATGAAACGAAAACAGATGATACAGGAAATTATATACTTACCGGCGTGCCAAAAGATCCGGCAGATATAACTGTATGGGCATCAAAGCCAAACTCGGTACCTAATATAACAAGCCAGTCAAAGCAGCTGGTATTGAAAGATGTCAACAAGCTTGATTTTACCCTTCTGGTTGACAATGAAATAGCCATTCAGGATATTTATGGCTTCCAGGTCGATATAAAGGATAAGGCAAAACAGGACGACGGCACTTACCTGTTGAACGGTGCACTGATAAATCTGCCGACCAACCCGAATTTCAAGTTGACTGAATCTGCTCAGACTATCCCATTCGCAAATCTTAAAATAAAGAACAGTGGCAATACCACCCAGTCAGGAATCCCAATTGGCATACCGGCCACAGGAGATTTTGAAACGGATTTGAAAAACCTGTCGCTTCTTATGAACGATGTATTCGGAGTGTTGCAAGAACCTTCTTCAGGGAATTTGCTCAGCGTGAGCTCGGAAAACAATAAAGGCCAGATAAAAGGGAAGGCAGGAATCATGAAAACATCATTCCAGTTTTCAGGTAGTTATATTACTTTCCAGGAGGACGAACCCTTGTATCTGTCGCCTC
>CAYQBZ010000461.1:0-2872 GCA_964415855.1 uncultured Rikenellaceae bacterium | reverse complement strand
CCGAAAGCTTCACCCGGATCGAGGTTCACTGCCAGTGTTAACATGAGCTCCAGCGGCTTTGACAGGAATAACAGTTACGTGGTCTCTGAACATGTCACAACACAAAGACAGTCGAGTATCAGTTATTCCAAATCGTGGGAAGGTACACCTTTCAACCTTTCTGCAAGTATGAACCACAGTCAGAACGTGAAGAATAAAACTGTAAGCCTTAACCTGCCCAAGGTCAGTTTCAATATGGGAAGGATCTATCCTTTAAAGGGCAAAAACAGCACCGGTCTTACCAAATGGTACCAGGAACTGCAGTTCCAGTATTCAGCTTCTCTCGACAACCAGATAAAAACAACTGACGATCTGCTCTTTACGCGGGAAGTCTGGAAAGATATGAATAATGGTTTCAAGCATGAAGCACCGGTCAGTTTCCAGATACGTCCTTTCAGGAATTTCTCCATATCACCATCGATGACCTATACCGGTGTTTTATTCACCCGTAAGATAGAAAAACGATGGGATCCTGACTATTTCAATCCGCAGCTTAACGAGGTTGTTCCTTCAGTTGTTAACGATACAATAAATGGCCTTTTTTATGGTCATGCCTTTAATCCGTCTATCAGCGCCAGCTATAATCCACAGATATTCGGTACGTTTCAGTTCATAAATCCTGATTCAAGACTGCAGGCAATCCGTCATGTGATGAAGCCTTCAATCGGCTTCAGCTATGTTCCGGCACTCAGGGGACTTAGCTCTGAAATGTACAGGCAGGTACAGGTCGATACGACAGGCCGGCTGGAGAAATACTCTGTTTTTGCCGGTAATATTTACCAGACGCCATCACTGGCCAGTAAAAGCGGGAACATATCTTTCAGCCTGACAAACATTGTTGAAGGAAAGGTGTTTGCCAGGAACGACAGTACGGGACAGGCAAAGAAAATAAAGATCATTGACAATTTTGGAATAAATACTTCATATAACATATTTGCCGATTCAATGAAGTGGGCGCCTGTGTCAATGGTAATAAGGACGACCCTTCTTAACAAGATCAATATCTCAGCAAACAGCAGTTTCTCACTGTATGGCGTTGACAGCAATGGAAGGCCCATTGGTACATTTATGTATACACAGAACAAAAAACTGATGCGGCTGACCAACTTTTCAACAAGTCTCGATTTCAGCCTGAGCGATCTGCTGAGAGGGAGCGGGGAAAGCGGAAGGACAGGCACATCCCAGCGGACTGTTACACCGTCTGTTCAGGCAAGTGATGAGGTACCTCTGCCCGGTCAGCCTTTGCAACAGAATGCAGACGCTATTACCAGAGATTCATATGGCTACCCTGAATTCGATATGCCATGGACGCTTAATTTAAGCTACAGCATAAGTTACTTCAAGTCAGGATTGAAATCCAACGTTATGCAGACCCTGTCGTTTAATGGTAATGTTACAGTTACAAAGAAGATGTCGGTAACGTACACGAGCGGTTATGATTTCAAAGGGAAACAGATCACCATGACACAGATCGGTATAACAAGGGATCTCCATTGCTGGGATATGAGCTTCAACT
Organism: uncultured Rikenellaceae bacterium; assembly: GCA_964415855.1. Taxonomy (GTDB): domain Bacteria; phylum Bacteroidota; class Bacteroidia; order Bacteroidales; family VadinHA17; genus LD21. Next base: position 1,317 of record CAYQBZ010000461.1, on the reverse strand, counting down.
GGGTACCAAACGGAACGATGAAGTCATGGAATTTCACTCTGAGGGTAAAAGCACCTGTTCTGGCGGATCTTAAATATGAGAGAAGGAAAGATTACCATGATACTTATTAATAATTTATCAGACTATGAAAAAAATAATCAGGACATCAGCAGCACCGGCCGCAGGAGGCCCTTACAGCCAGGCTGTTGAGACGGGTAATACACTATATGTATCCGGGCAGGTAGCCATTGATCCGGCAAGCGGGAAAATGGTTGAGGGAGATATAACCGTACAGACAGATCAGGTCATGAGAAATATCGGGGCGATACTTGATGCAGCCGGCTATGGATATGCCGATGTTGTCAAATCGACCTGTCTGCTGAGCCGTATTGAAGATTTTAAGGCGATGAATGAGGTATATGCCAGGTATTATACTGATAATCAGCCGGCAAGGGCTGCCTTTGCAGTCAGGGACCTGCCTCTGGGCGCTTTGGTGGAAATCGAAACCATCGCTATGAAATAACACGGCAGGGACCTTGCATGTACGGTCCCTGCAATATTGTTTTATGGTAAAACGGTATTATTCAGCCTTGATCTCAAAATCGACCTCTACTTTCACTTCCCTGTGCAGTTTTATTACAGCTTTATAATTTCCGATTTCCTTTATCTGGTCCTCGGGGAGTGATATATTTTTCCGGTCGATATCAAATCCTTTTTCTTTAAGCGATTCAGCTATCTGGATCGTGTTCACTGAACCAAATATCTTACCTGAAGAACTGGTTTTTGCGCCTACGACTATTTTTACTTCCGCAAGCTTTTCCGCGACAGCCTGTGCTGCTATCCTGATCTTTTCCTCTTTGTGGGCCCTCTGACGCAGGTTCTCCGCGTGCATTTTCTTAGCCGATTGTGTGGCTGCAACTGCATAACCCTGGGGGATCAGGAAATTCCTTCCATAACCGTTTTTAACATTTACTATATCGTCCTTCTGTCCCAGCTTACTGACGTCCTGTATTAAGATAATTTCCATAATGGTTCCTCCTTATTTTAATAGGTCCGTTACATAAGGAAGAAGAGCAATGTGCCTCGCTCTCTTAACGGCTTTAGCCACTTTCCTCTGATATTTAAGTGAAGTTCCCGTAATTCTCCGGGGAAGTATTTTACCCTGGTCGTTCAGGAATTTCTTAAGAAACTCAGGATCTTTATAATCAATGTATTTGATCCTGTTCTTCTTGAACCTGCAGTATTTCTTTTTCTTGACCTCAACCGTCGGAGGAGTCAAATATCTGATTTCTGATTCATTCTGTGCCATATCTTATTCCTCCTTGATTTTTCCTGATT
>CAYQBZ010000460.1:0-2899 GCA_964415855.1 uncultured Rikenellaceae bacterium | reverse complement strand
CAGAAAATTTATCAAAGGTTTTTGACTGGCTCATAAAGAATCCCTGCAACCTGGAAGCACTCAGAAAAAAAGCTCTTACTGCCTCAGGAAGGTTCCGGTGGGAAGAAGAAAGCAAAAAGGTTACGGAACTATATAGTAAGGTTTTGGATAATCTTCATGCCTGATCATATGTTTTAGCTACTTTTGCAAAAAAAAGCAGATGAAGAATTTTATCAGAAAAAATCAATTCATAATAGTCTTTTCCCTTGCCGGGGCAATTGGCGGCTTCCTCTACTGGAAATTCATCGGGTGTCTCTCAGGAACATGTCCGATAAAATCAGTCTGGTATTTAAGCACCTTATGGGGACTCGCATTAGGGTACCTTACCGGGAGTATTATTAAGGACCTGCTGGTTAAATTGATATCAAGGAAGGAACATGGCGGAAACGAAAATAAAGCTGAATAATACAAATCCGGGTTTTTAATCGCGCTTATATAAGTCACATGTTGCTCTGTGACATTGTATTTCTCCCCTGCATGCCGGCAGGCAGGTCCATGGAACTCTGTGCAAGTTCTTTAAAGTTTATTCACTTTTATAGCCTTTCATTTCTTACTTCTCAATTTGTGATTATTTTCAAATAAATATTAATTTGCGGATTATTATTGTAATTGAACTAAACTGAAAATAATCTTATCATGACAACCAATCGCCGAAATTTTTTGAAAACTGCAACATTTGCAGGAGCAGGGGCCATGGCTGGCGGAGTATTAGCCGGATGTACACCTAAGGAGGCTGAATCTAACCTTGGTGAAATTCTTGATGCTGTAAAAAAAACTCATACCCAGAAGTTTAACATGTCGGGTTATGCGGCACCTCCGATCCCATCCGTAAGGGTAGGCGTAATTGGGCTTGGCGACAGAGGCAGCGGTGCAGTTCAAAGACTTACAAATATTGAAGGAGTAGAGATTAAAGCACTTTGCGATCTAAGGCAGGTGGCAGTGGATGGTTCGCAGCGATATCTCAGCAGCATAGGAAGGGATGCCGCCAAGGAGTTTGCCGGCGATGATTATGCCTGGAAGAAACTTATTGAATTGCCTGATCTGGATCTCATTTATATATGTACCCCATGGGTATGGCATACCCAGATGGCTGTCTATGCCATGGAGAACGACAAGCATACCACATGCGAGGTTCCGATTGCCCGTACCATCGACGAAGCATGGCAGCTGGTTGAGACCTCCGAAAGGACAAAAAAGCATTGCATGATGCTTGAGAACTGTTGTTATGATTTCTTTGAGCTTCTTACCCTTAATATGGCGCGGCAGGGATTATTTGGCGATATAATCCATGGCGAAGGAGCATATATCCATAACCTTTTAGGGATGAATTTCAAGAAACCGATAGACGACAGGCAGACTGACGGGGCATATACCGGAATGTGGCGGCTGAAAGAGAATGCAGCAAGAAACGGTAATCTGTATCCTACCCACGGATTGGGTCCTATCTGTCAGGTTATGAATATCAACCGCGGAGATAGAATGGAATACCTTTCCTCAATGTCAACAAACGATTTTACCATGGGGCCGAGGGAGAAGGAACTGGATGCCACTGATCCATTCTATGATGAGTGGAAAGATTCAAAGTTCAGGGGAAATATGAATACAACATTTGTTCGGACAGCACTTGGTAAGACAATAATGATACAGCATGATGTCTCTTCCACTCAGCCTTATTCCAGGATACACCTGGTAAAGGGAACACAGGGCATGGCGGTTAAATATCCCAACGAGATGATAGCACTCGGAGAGCGCTGGTCGAATGATGATGAGATGAAGGCTATATCAGAGAAATACACCCCCGAGATCGTAAAAAGAGTAGGGGAACTGGCCAGGCAGGTTGGTGGTCATGGAGGGATGGACTTTATCATGGACTGGCGAATGATAGACTGCCTGAGGAATGGCCTGCCACTTGATCAGAATGTCTATGACGGTGCTCTGTGGGCATCGATAGCTCCACTAAGTGAATGGTCGGTTGCAAACAGGTCGCAGTCAATCGATGTCCCCGATTACACTGGTGGTTCGTGGAGGACCAATGTACCTCATGGCATAAACCTCGAAACAGGAGGCACAACGAAAGTACTTGAGGTAAAGAGGGAGCGGCAAAGGGTTCAGTAGGTCAGGAGCCTAAAGCCTAAGACCCATTACAAGCACATCATCAGTCTGGATATTACCTTTTTTCCAGCCTTTGAATTGTTTCTCCAGAATAACTTTCTGCTTTCTGAGAGGAAGTTCATTAATTTCCATGAACAGGTTTTTCAATGCAGATATCTTGAATTTTTTATGATCCGGTCCACCAAACTGATCTGCATATCCATCGGATAACATATAAATGATATCTCCGGTCAAATACGGAATAACCTGTGTGGAAAACCTGATATCGGTGAAGTCAGAAAGACCAATGGGCATCCTGTCAGCTTTATATTCCAGCAGCTCCCCTTTCCTTATAAGATAAAGATTATTGAAGGCCCCGGAATAACGAATATTCATTTCAGATCGATCGATTACACATAAAGAGATATCCATTCCATCTTTTGTCTCCTGGTATATGCTTTTTTTATGAAGGGCCCAGATTATCTCCTTCCTGAGTTCATCAAGGATCACACTTGAACCTGTAATGCTACGGTTATTCACTATATCCTCGAGAAATGAAATCCCCAGCATGAATGATGCATGGTATGAATCTCTTGATAAGATCAACAGAGAAGCAGAACCAAATGCAATAATAAATTCGTGGTGGGACTTCGGCCATTGGTTTAAATCTATAGGTGACAGAGCTGTAACATTTGACGGCACATCTCAAAACACCCCTATGGCTCATTGGATAGGATATTCGTTGTTAACAAATGATGAAAACGATGCG
>CAYQBZ010000459.1:0-2901 GCA_964415855.1 uncultured Rikenellaceae bacterium | reverse complement strand
ACGGGAGGCAACCGTCAGCGGAGGATGTGGCAAAGATAAAAGCTCCGATAATGGCACATTATGGTGCAACAGATACGGGAATTGACCAGGGGATACCCGCCTTTGAAGAAGCTCTGAAGAAATATAAAAAGGAATACCAGATATTTATTTATGAAGGAGCAGGTCACGCCTTCAACAATGATACAAATCCTTCACGCTATAACGAAGAAGCCGCTAAACTGGCATGGAGCAGGACAATAGCGTTCTTTAAACAGAAGCTGACTTAGGTTGGTTAAACACTACCCTGGCTTCTCCGGGCCGCTCTTATCGCTTCCACGAAAGGTTTGCAATGGTTAAAGAAATATTTATAGCCGGCACACAGGTAGTTTAATCCTGCTTCCCCGTCAGGGGTGGTTATAAACCTGTTTTTCGGACATTCGCCATTACACATGGCTCTCACTTCACAACTTATGCAATAGCCGGGAAGAGTAAGTGATTTTGCCCTGCCAAAGGCTCTCTGCCCGGGACTGTCAAGAAAATAGGACAGGGAATGATCACATATGTTCCCCAGCATATGACTTTTATCAACGTAATGATCGCAACAATAAAAATCCCCTGTGTGCTCCACTACAGGGACGCCACCACATTCTTTCCTGAAAATACAAAGGGTATGCTCCTGGTCGAATGCGGTGCGTGCAGCTTCTTCAAAGATCTGAATTTTGACCTCACCAATATCCTTAGCTACCCACTCATCAAATATCTTACTCAGGAAATATCCGAATTTTTCTGAAGGGACGCTGGCATAGCTTACACCTCCCGGCAACGACGGATCAGGCTCCACGAGTGGTAAAAAAGTCATAAATCCTGCCCCGAGCTGCCTGAAAAAATTATAGATCTCAACCGGATGATCTGCATTATAAGAATTTACAACACACAGGATTTCCGCTACGATACCATGCTCCTTTAACAATTTATAACCCTTAAGGACCTTTTCTGATGTATTGTTATCATCCCTTGTCCGACGGTAAATATCATGCATATGAACCGGTCCGTCAATACTTACTCCTACAATAAAACCTTCTGCAGCAAGAAACCTGCACCACTCATCATCAAGGAGTGTACCGTTTGTCTGGATACCATTCAGTATTGTTCTTCCGGCAGGCTTGTAATGCTTCTGAAGATCAACTGCTTTCCTGAAGAATTCCTTACCGGCCATTAACGGTTCCCCGCCATGCCATGAGAAGCTGATTACACTTTCAGTTGAGGCTTCAATATGCTGGACGATATACTTTTCCAGAATATCGTCTGTCATTAAATATTGTGCCGCTGCCGGGTAGATATCCTTCTTTTCAAGGTAATAGCAATATGCGCAGTTGAGGTTACAAACCGCACCTGCCGGCTTCACAAACACCTGAAATTCACGTGATATCATTCCCATTTTATAATATTTTCCTCCCCTGTTACAGGTTTATCCATCCTTATCCGCCATTCTACGGGAAAATAGTTGTTCACCCTTCTGCCGATATTCTTTATAAAACCAATATTAACATCTTTGTATGTTAAGATATTCCATCCTCCTGAAGCTTCAGGCAACGACAGGTTATCGCGTCTGAGATATGAAACTGCATCCCCCAGGGAGAGCCCGATGCGCGGAAATGAGTCTTTCTTCAGCAAGCCGGACAATGCCAGTTCATGGGTCGGAAGATAATCATTATTCTTAACCTTCGAGATTATAGTGCCTTTCCTGACGATTTTCAGGTTCTTTAACAGAAAAAAATAATCAGCTGCATTGCATGGTATCGCAAATACTTCATCTTTCCATCTTAAAAGGCGATCTTTCGCGACACCTGTCCATTTGCCGCATAAAGCAATGTCTGCTGCTGCAGGTCTCAGATCCGTGATCCCGTCACTTCTTATCTTTACACCCTGTGTTCCGTCTGTCTTTCTTATTACCGAAATAAAGAAACCTTCACCCCTCACGCTTCCCGGATAAAAACCATATCCATATATACCATTATAGTCTATCTCTTTGATACCGGGAAACCCGGATACATTCAACCTGAGACATTCCGCCTCGTATTTCCTTATTAACCATCTGATATTTTCTTCATTTTCTCCGGGGTTGAAGGTACAGGTGCTGTAGATCAGGGTCCCATTCCTTTTCAGAGCGGGCCATACGTCCGTCAGTATGCGTTTCTGTCTTTCAGAACAGTGTATCGCATTTTCAACTGACCACTCTTCAGCAGCAAGAGGATCCCTGAACATGCCCTCGCCTGAGCATGGAGCATCTACTACTATTATATCGAAATAGCATTCCATCCTGCCGAAAGCAGAAGGATCGCTCCGGGTAACGATTGTGTTGTCTGTGCCCCATTTTGTTATTGTCTCAGCCAGTATGGGCGCTCTCGATCTTATCACCTCGTTAGCTACCAAAAGGCTGCCCGGTCCTATCATCTCTGCCAGGTGAGTGCTTTTACCACCGGGCGCCCCGCACAGGTCAAGTACCTTAAGATCCCTGAGAGGACCGGCTGTCTGTCTGATGGCTTCCCCGAGAAACATCCCTGATGCTTCCTGAGGATAATAGCAACCGGCGTGAAAAAGCGGATCGGTTGTAAATGACGGTCTGGCATCCAGGTAGAAACCCGATCTGCACCATTGCACAGGCTCTCCGATTAGGGGAACCCTGCTCCATTTTAGCGGATTGATCCTTATACTGACCGGGGATGGTTCTTCCAGAGCCTTCAGCAGTGCATCCGGATCAATATAACTTTGAGCAGGTAACCGCTGTATAAATCTTTCCGGTAACATTCAACTCTATTATCTTGTTGTTAACCCTGTTTATATTTTAAGGATTTCTATTGAATTTTCTCCAGAGATAGAAGGCAGGAATACCAATTATCACAATGCCTAAGCCCGGGAATG
>CAYQBZ010000458.1:0-2907 GCA_964415855.1 uncultured Rikenellaceae bacterium | reverse complement strand
GGTGAGATATCGACAATTGATGAGAAGAAACTTATCCCGGACAGTACTTTAAGTATAAGGAAAGGAGGGATTGAACCACTGGGAAAATACAGGAATATCTGGATCTTCTGGCAGATTGAGGCTATTGCTGAGAAGAACGGATTTACGCTTGATACACCAATACGGGATATTCCTGAAGACGCTCTTCAAAAAGTCCTTTATGGTTCCGATGAAGTGCTTAAACTATCAAACACACCGCTGGGTATGACCTCGAACTACTTCCTGACCTTTGAAGGTGTGGTTAATTTCGTTGGTAATATCGAGGCTATAAACGGTAAAAAAAACGGATCAAGACTTAAGGATCAGTATGTCCAGTATAATGTCTGCCCGGAATGCCAGGGAACCCGTTTGAAGAAGGAGTCTTTATATTTCAGGATAGCAGATAAAAATATCGGTGAGCTGGCATCAATGGATATCAAAGAGTTGTCAATGTTTCTTTACGATATAGAGAAGAAAATGAGCAACACCCAGCGGCTTATTGCAACGGAAGTTCTTAAGGAGATAAGGGCCAGGCTTGGTTTTCTTCTTGAGGTGGGGCTTGATTATCTTGCGCTTAACAGGGGAGCAAGAACCCTTTCAGGAGGAGAGAGTCAGAGGATAAGGCTTGCTACACAGATAGGTTCCCGGCTGGTGAATGTACTCTATATTCTTGATGAACCCAGCATAGGATTGCACCAGAGAGACAACAGGCGTCTTATTGCATCATTGAAGAAGCTGAGGGATGCCGGTAATTCGGTTATCGTGGTCGAACACGATAAAGAGATGATATTATCGGCTGATTATGTGGTAGATATGGGGCCAGGCGCAGGAAGGCACGGGGGGCTTATCGTAGCCCAGGGTGATCCTGAAGAGATCAGGAGATATGACACGCTGACATCGTCTTATCTCAATAATAAGCTGAAGTTTAACATACCGGGTGTGCGGAGGAAAGGAAATGGCAAATCGCTGTTACTCACGGGAGCCACGGGTAATAACCTTAATAATGTTGATCTAAGGATTCCACTTGGAACATTCATATGCATAACAGGTGTTTCGGGAAGTGGGAAATCCTCACTTATCAATCACACACTGCACCCTGCACTGGCGAGGAGGTTTCATAATTCGGGAAAATCTCCGCTTCACTATAAAGAAATAACAGGACTGGAGCACCTTGATAAGGTTATTGAAGTGAGCCAGTCACCTATTGGAAAAACACCAAGATCAAATCCGGCGACATATACAGGTGTTTTTACCGATATACGCAAACTTTTTGAACAGACAACGGAAGCTAAAATAAGGGGATTCAGTGCGGGCAGGTTCTCCTTTAATGTGAAAGGCGGTCGCTGCGAAGGCTGTGAAGGAGCGGGTATGAAAACTATTGAGATGAACTTCCTGCCTGATGTATATGTGCATTGCACAGAATGTAACGGGAAACGTTACAACAGGGAAACGCTTGAAGTTAAATACAAGGGGCAATCGATAAGTGATGTACTTGAAATGACTGTTGACAAAGCTGTGGAATATTTCGAAAATGTTCCTTCAATATATCATAAGATAAAAACACTTCAGGATGTAGGACTGGGGTATATCAGGCTTGGACAACAGTCGACCACTCTTTCAGGCGGTGAGGCGCAGAGGGTCAAGCTGGCTACCGAACTGGCACGGCGTGATACCGGAAAAACCCTTTATATACTCGACGAACCTACTACGGGACTTCATTTTGAGGATGTAAGGGCCTTGCTCGAAGTTCTTGGTAAACTTGTCGACAGGGGTAATACTGTTATTGTGATAGAACATAACCTTGATGTTGTAAAGATGGCTGATTATATAGTTGATCTCGGCAGGGAAGGGGGGAAACAGGGTGGTAATATTATCTTTTCAGGTTCGCCTGAAAAACTTGTGAGCTGTAAGGAAAGCTATACGGGAAAATACCTCAGATCAGAGCTTAAGGCATGAGATTTTAATTATATTTGAAACAAATAATATTTATTCAGATCAAAAATGGAGAAACCGGCTGATCTTATAAAAGATGCTTTTGAGCAGAAAACATGGCACGAGATACATACTACTGATTCATGGCGGGTATTCAAAATTATTTCGGAACTGGTTGAAGGTTTTGAAAAACTGGCCCGTATAGGTCCCTGTGTGTCAATATTTGGTTCTGCACGAACCCATCATAAGGATAAGTACTATAAACTGGCTGAAGATATTGCTTATAAACTTACAAGGAACGGATATGGAGTTATTACGGGAGGAGGACCTGGTATTATGGAAGCTGCAAATAAGGGAGCCATACGAGGAAAGGGTAAATCAGTCGGTATAAACATTGACCTTCCGTTTGAACAGCAGCCTAATTCTTATATTGATCCTGATAAACTGATCACCTTCGATTATTTTTTCGTCAGAAAAGTTATGTTCATGAAATATGCCCAGGGATTTATTGTCCTCCCGGGTGGATTTGGCACTTTCGATGAACTCTTTGAAGCAATAACGCTTATCCAGACAAGAAAAATCGGTAAATTCCCAATTATAATGGTTGGTACAAGATACTGGAAAGGTCTTATTGACTGGATAAAAGAAGAGATGCTTGCCGGTGAACAAAACATTTCACCTGAGGACCTTAACCTGTTCAAACTTGTCGATACTTCTGATGAGGCTGTTGATGAAATCGTGAAGTTCTACTCGAGATACCTTCTCAGTCCGAACTTTTAACTATACTTTCCTTAATCTGTCCATTTCCCTTGCGGCATCTTTCCTTTTTAGGGATTCCCGCTTGTCGTATTCTTTCTTGCCTTTTGATATGGCGATCTCCGCTTTTGCCAGGCCACGGTCGTTAATAAAAACTTTTATTACTATGATAGTAAGTCCTGTCTCCTTAACCTTCCTTTC
>CAYQBZ010000457.1:0-2910 GCA_964415855.1 uncultured Rikenellaceae bacterium | reverse complement strand
AACTATATACAGAGAATTTTATCGGACAAATAGCAAAATGGTGTGAAGAACACGGAGTTGCATTATCAGGTCATATGGACCAGGAGGAAGCACCAAATCCAGTTGGAACAGTTGGTGATTTGATAAAAATCTTCAAACATGAACAGATACCAACCATAGATGATATATGGTTTACTGGTCGATCCAATACTTCATATAAAATTGTAACTTCGGCTGCCTTCAATTTTGACCGCCCTGTTATCCAGGCAGAGACCTATGCGGCATATCAGCGACCATGGCAGAATGTGGAAGCAGCCTGGCGCACAGCACTGGATCAGCATGCTATGGGAATCAACCAACAAGTGGGCTGGCGTCCCAGAGCAGCTGAATCGCCGGAAATGGGCCAGTACATTGGTCGTACCGAGTATCTCCTTCGAGGTGGCCGTCATGTAGCTGATGTTGCAGTGCTCTATCCGATTGCAACGCAGGAAGCAAAATATAAATTTGCACAACCTACTGGCGTTGAGCCTGTTACAGGCGGACCAGCCAGAAGAGTTGATCCAGGATTCTACTACGCTCTCGAAGGTGGAATTGTAACCCCTGAAAACACTTATATGGAAATGGGAGAAATGCTCTTCAGGGGAATGCAAATTGATTATACATATATTCACCCCGAAATCTTGCAGGATAATTGCATTATCGATTCAGGTCAGCTTACAATTGACAATAAGGTAAACAGAGAATCTTTCAAGGTATTGATTTTGCCGGGATGCGAAACAATCTCATTGAAAACAGCTCTGAAGGTTAAAGATTTTTATCTTGCTGGCGGAACTGTTATAGCTACAACTGTATTACCAAAATACTCTTCCGAGTTTGGTAAAGACAGGGATGTACAGGAGATTGTCGGTGAAATTTTTGGTATTCCTGAATATGGCCCGATGAAAGCTGCTATTCGTGCATATACTGACGATTTCAAAACATACTTTGCTTACAGAAACGATGCTGGCGGAAAATCTTACTTCTTACCACGCCCTGATCCAAAAATGGTTACTGATGTGCTCAATGAAGCCCTGCCTGTTCGTGACGTAAGGATACAACTGGAACCAACATGGCCCGTTAAAATGAATATGAAATATGATGGCGCTGTGACCTATATACATAAAGTAAAAGATGGCAGGAATATCTATTTCATTGCTAATTCGACAGATGAGCCTGTTGAAACAAGTGTTATTCTGAGAGGTAAAAAGAACCTTGCTCTCTGGAATCCTCATACCGGAGAAAGAGAAGATTTAAATACAAGCATATCAGAAACAGCCGGTCAGTCAGTTACAACTGTTCCCCTGTCCCTGGGAGCGATGAAATCAATATTTTATATAGAGCAATAATCTGATTGTCAGAAACCCTTCACCTGCTTATTTTCCAAGGATAGGCAGAACATAAGAGGCATCGTCTTTAATGCAACGTATGGAGAATCCCGAGATCATGTTCTGAGTCGGATTCAATACTGCCGGGTCATCGTAACCAATGCTGACAGACCAGGCATTTAATCCATCATATGAGTCCGCACTCCACCAGTAACCCTTATTGCCCAGGTCGAAAAATCCTGTCTGGCTACGGTTGCCTCCGGGAAGGGCTTTAAAGCCAGTTCTGTTCCGGTAAGCCGAAAAATCAGTATTTCCCGGGGAACCAGTCACTCCTGAGAAAGTCCAGTTTACTGCCGAGGCAAGCGACTTGGCAATCTTATTACCTGATGTTGTTCCATCAAAATTATATCCTTTATCAATCAGATAGGTGATCAGCGTACTCCAGTCGCCCTGGGTTGGAACATGCCAGCCAACAGGACAAACGTTTTCAGAACTGTAGTATACTGAAGCCGCATACCAGTTGTAAAGTCTGCCATATGTCCCGGAATTGGCCGGATTATTATTATAATCACAGTACAAACCGTAGTAACTGCCGGCCCATGCAGCGGAATCAGGTTCATTTGTTATCGGATTTCCATCATTATACATGGTGGTTCTGAGATTCTCAGACATCCACAACTGGGTACCTATCCTGATTGTTTTATATGTATTGCCATCAATATCAGTTACTTCCTGGGGATCAACAGCTCCGGTGATGTTAATATTTCCGTTCACAACCATGTTGGTCTCAACATTAAGTATTCCTGTTACCGCAACCGTATCAAGATCAGCTTTAAGAAGCGGCCTTTTTATAAGGTCCTGTCCGATGCCAAAAATATTAAATGTTGAAGAAGAATCCTGACCCAGTGAACCGATATAAAAATCTGTGCTCTCAGGGTTAACCGACACAAAAGTATTGATTGTCCCTTTTCCCTGATTGTACCCGCCTATTGAAAAGCCACCTTTTCTGCCCTTTGTTGCAGCCTCTGTATTGATATATGCCCTGATGCTGTCAGGATTGACAACAAACAGGTTCTGTGTAATAGATTTTTCAGCAGAGAATCCTCCTATTGAGAAACCTCCCTTCGCACCTTTAGCAGTATTCTGATCAATGTAGGCCCTTATACTGTCAGGACTTACAACGAGAAATGGCCGGGAAACTGCCTTTTCTTCACCGAACGATCCTATTGAAAATCCTCCTTTCGCACCTTTAGCGGCATCAGAAACATAAATTCTTACGCCTTCATTATAAACTGCGAAAACGGTTTGTCCATCTTTGTTCTTCACCTCGAACAATGCTTCATCTGGTAAAGCTGACGTTCCTTTTACCTCGAGTTTGTCAACCGGCCCGGCAAGTGTCCCGGCAACTGTTGAATAAGGGACGGACATTAGCCTGGCTGAACCCATATTGATCAGAGAACTGTTAAAGAAAACCTGGACCTTAATAAAAATTGGTGTTGTTTTCCAGTCAATATCACCGGGTTTAAGCATGGCTGCCGCTTCATTGGAACGATTATAAAATACAACG
>CAYQBZ010000456.1:0-2937 GCA_964415855.1 uncultured Rikenellaceae bacterium | reverse complement strand
ATTTATACGCCAGGTATTTGGGTTCCCGTAAATATTTCCCTGCAACTTCATCGTTAAACTCAATACCAAGCCCCGGACTGTCAGGTACCGGTATGACACCGTTCTGTATTATGGGTTTGGGGATTCCGCTTACCAGGTCATTTACCCATGGCATTTCAATAGTATGGCTCTCCAAAGATATAAATTCCCTAATAGTGGCAGCCGTATGTACACTTGCCATTACACCGATGGGAGACGACGCACAGTGTATCATGGTCCCGACACCGAACTGGTATGCATAGTCAGCTATCTTCTTTGTCTCAATCATGCCGGGTGTTGAAAGAAGATCAGGATGAATAATATTAACTGCGTTCTGTTCGATCCATGGTTTAAAATATTCCAGGCTGAATATATCCTCACCATTCAGTGTAGGGGTTTTGGAACCTGAAGTAATTTGCTTGTTTAGATTAACAGAATTGAACCTTGTAAAGTGTATTACATCTTCAATATAAGCAAGATTAAAAGCAGGATCTGCAAAAAAGTTACCCAGCTCTATACCGCTCTCCACAGTCATATTACCAAAATGATCAGCACCCAGTTTTACATCATACCCTATTATATCCCGGGCAATCTTCACATGTTTTCCCCATTCCTCTAAACCTTTCCGTGTAGGGAGACTATTTTCCCTTGTACCGTCAATGTTCCTTAACAAGGCAGGAGTAAGGTCTATTTTATAATGCTTCAGTCCCAGGTCGAAGCGCCTTTTCATCATCAGCTTCAGATTATCAAGTTCAAGAACAGTCGGGCAGTCTGCATATATTTCCACATTATCGCGTACTTTGTCTCCCAGCAATTTCCAGCACGGAAGGCCCAGAGCCTTACCAGCAATGTCCATCAAGGCAATGTCAACAGCGGCATATCCGCCTGCATATCTGCCGGGGCCGGTAAGATGACGGATACTATTCAGGATTGGCTCAATGTCGAGCGGGTCTTTGCCTATAAGGTATGGCTTAAGCATAAGTGCCTGGGCTATCCAGCCTGCATCTCTGACCTCTCCAAGCCCGATAATTCCCTGGTTGGTATAGATCCTTATTATTGGGAAATCGTATATGGCTGCAAGAGTAGTTCCACGAATATCCGTTATCCGGAGATCAGAGGGACGTGAATATGCATCCTTCGGATTCATGAATGACTCCCCTGTCAATAATCCTGAATAACCCATGGCCATACTGCCCATGACCGACTTCTTTAAAAATGATTTTCTGTTCATAATAGTGGCAGGTTTAATTTTGATCACTTGATAAGTTGATTGTATTTAAATAAATGTGTCAATACATAGAATATGTTAAAAATATTAATTATTATCCGAATATAAAATCCTTTTGCACAAATATGGCCTGTTATGATATTTCTTATTTTTACAGGATATAAGAACAGGTTGAAAAAGGCAGCTGAACTGATTATTGCACACAGGGGGGAATCGTTTGATGCCCCTGAAAATACTCTTGCCGCCATTAACCTCTCGTGGGAAAGGAATGTCAGGGCCGTTGAGATAGACATCCGGCTGACTGTTGACAGGCATATTGTGGTCTTTCATGATAAAAACACCCTTAGAGTTACTGGTGAGAAAAAGGTAATAAGCAAATCAAGACTTGATGAGCTGAGAATTCTGGATGCAGGTTCATTTAAAGGATCCCGCTGGAGGGATGAACGTATACCCGACCTTGCAGAAGTACTCGGTACCGTTCCTGAATGGGGAAAGCTGATAATTGAAATTAAAAGTGATGATGCAATTCTTGAAATACTTAAAAAGGAACTTGAAAAATCGAAGCTCAACAGTACAAATACAGAGATTATAGCATTCGATTTGCGAATACTGGAGAAAGCAAGGAAGATGATGCCGGATATCAGAATGCTATGGCTGCTTGACCTTGACTATACCTTACCATGGTGGTTATGCAGAATCAACAGGCATGAGATAATGAATAAGCTGAGTGACCTGCAACTTGACGGGATAGATGTCTGGTCGGGGAAGCTGCTGAACAGGGAATTCATAGATTTTTTTAAAAATGCCGGTTTTTCGGTGTACACATGGACAGTAAATGATCCCGGGAAAGCAAGGCAGCTGGCTGAGTTAGGGGTTGATGGTATAACAACCGACAGGCCTTCATGGCTGATTAATCAGCTTGAATGAAAACTGGCTTAATTCAGAAAAGAAAACTCTATATGGCAAATATTATTATAGGAATTCACGGTCTTGGAAATAAACCTCCTGAAGACCTGCTTGAGCGGTGGTGGAGAAAGGCTATGGAAGAAGGTTTGGAATCCTGTAATTTCAAGATGTCGCTGCCAAAATTAGAGTTGGTTTACTGGGCCGATATTATCTATGAAAAACCTCTGAACGAATCGGAAAAAGATCCAGACAGTCCTTTCTTTATAGATGAGAAATACACCAGATCTACCGGTAATATCCCGGTGGAAAACCATAATACCCGCAGGAAACTTGTTGATTTTCTCGGACGCCAGCTAAATAATATATTCCTTAACGATGATCTTAGTCTAAATCACGAGTTCATAACTGATGCCATAGTAAAGAAGTACTTTAAAGAACTGGATATTTATTACAGGGACTACCATACCGGAAAGGATGGCCGGTCATACATGACACATGACCTGATAAGAGAACGATTGTTTAAAAAGCTGAAAGAGCACAGGAAAGATGACATAATGCTGATCAGTCACTCAATGGGTACAATAATAGCCTTTGACGTACTGACTTTTCTGGCCCCCGATATAAAGATAAATACATTTATAACAATGGGATCTCCGCTTGGACTCCCTGTCGTAATAAGTAAAATAGCATCCGAACAGAAAAGAAAGGATAATATAGCGGGCCATATGACAACACCACCAGGAATAAAAAAACACTGGTTCAACTTTTCCGACCTTCTTGATAAG
>CAYQBZ010000455.1:0-2943 GCA_964415855.1 uncultured Rikenellaceae bacterium | reverse complement strand
AGTACCGGTGGCGGCGGACAGGAAAAAAACAAGAGGACCGAACCGGTACGTGTCGATAAGAAGATAGGCAGAAATGATCCCTGCCCCTGTGGCAGCGGAAAGAAATATAAGCAATGTCATGGAATGCAGCAGGGAGGGATGCAGGGTGTAAGTCCAAACTGATAAGCTCTCAGCTTTTCCCGGCTTCCTCAACAGCTTTCTGTATCCTCGTATAAATTGCTCTCGAAACAGGCACCAGTGGCAGCCTGAGGTTATTGGTGCTGAGGTTCATTATGCTCAGCATCGCTTTCACTCCGGCTGGATTACCTTCAATGAATAGCAGTTCTATCATCTCGAGAAACCTGAATTGTATCTCCCTTGCCGTTTTAAAGTTACCTTTTAAAGCATTGGTAACAAGTTCACTGCACTGCAAGGGGAATGCATTGGCCAGTACCGATATGACTCCTGTTCCGCCTGCAGCTATAACAGGTATTGTCATCATATCGTCACCTGATATTACACTGAAGTATTCCGGCTTCCCTTTTATTATCCTCATTATCTGGCTTATATCGCCTGAAGCCTCTTTTATTGCCACAATATTGCTGCATTCACGGGCAAGCTCGAGGCACGTATCCGAACTGATATTACTGCATGTCCTGCCAGGTACATTATAAAGGATAACAGGTATCGGGCTGCTTGTGGCAATAGCTTTAAAATGCTGAAAGAGTCCCCTCTGGTTAGGCTTATTATAATATGGTGCGACTGATAATATGCCATCCACACAATTCAGGTTAGACTGCCTTATGAAATTAATCACCTCCTGGGTGTTATTTCCTCCTATACCGACCACCAGGGGAACCCGGTTATTAATTTTTTCAACAACATAGGAAATGAGCGCTTTCTTCTCATCTTTTGTCAGGGTCACAGATTCTCCTGTGGTTCCCATTGCCACAATATAGTTTACACCTCCGGCTATTACATGATCTATAACGCGGCCGAAAGCAGCAAAATCAATACTGGAGTCATTCTTAAAAGGTGTAACAATGGCGACACCTGTTCCTCGGAATTTTTTCATTAGGTATGCTATTACTCAACTATTATTTTTTCTTTTGAATTTATCATTTCCAGGTAGACAATAATCTGATTAAGGTAGCTTTCGATGTTCACGGGTTTCTTTATTTCCATCATCAGGTCGAACGGGGAATCCTGAACATCCGGTTCAAACAGACCTACCTTAAACCTGGCCTTCGATAGATTTGTTATATATGTAAGAGGTAAGAACCTATTAAAATTGATATCGATAAGGATTTCAAACTGATTTTTAATAAAAGAACCGGATTCGGGAGATACGGGTATATGGAAGTAGTTTGTTTCATTCTTTTTTAAACAGGTCAGATACCTTATAGCCGTATACTTGTCTGGAAGCTCATTGCCCGGATAGTAGCCGAGTATCCTTACTTCAATATTTTTTTCATTCATTTTCTGGCAGAACCTGGCCAGTAATGGAAATTCATCAGGATTTGAGGCATCCCATACAATACCGATACTCCTTACCATATCTAATCTCGAATAGAAGATACTTCTCCTTGTCCTGGCCATTCTTTTTGAAAGGATCAGCCTGCCTATTTTGAGCCTGGTATTTCTGAACAGTTCCATAATACAAACCTAAGAGTTTTATTCAAATTATATTGCAGGCTTTAATTATTCTTCACCAATTATTTTAAGGAATTCCGGTTCGCTTATGAGGGCGACACCCAGCTCTTTTGCTTTCTCCTTTTTTGCCTGACCCATATTTTCGCCTGCAAGGATAAATGAAGTGTTCCCGGATACAGACGATGAGTTCTTGCCTCCATTTTTCTCGATGAGATCTTTGTATTCATCCCTTGTATGCTTCTGGAAGACTCCTGAAATGACAATTGATTTACCGGTAAGTTTTCCGGATATTGTTGAGGATAGGGATTCGCTGCTGAATTTTATTCCGGATTTCCGGAGCCTGTTAATGATTTCAATATTTTCTCTGTCAGAAAAGTAGGTAATGATGCTGGCAGCTATTTTTGGGCCTATCTCATCAACGCTCATCAGTTGACCGGTATCTGCACTGATCAGTTCGTCTATTGTCGGAAACTTAGCCGCAATAGTCCTGGCGACAGTTTCTCCCACATGTCTTATCCCAAGCGCAAACAGCACCCTGTGGTATGGAGTATTAACCGATTTCCTGATGCTGTCAAGAATATTTGCAGCGGATTTTTCGCCAAGACGTTCCAGCGGGATCAATTGTTCCACCCTCAGATCGTACAGGTCCGAAAAGTTTCCTACCAGCTTATTGTTGAAGAGCAGGTCAATGGTCTCCTCTCCCAGGCCGTCAATATCCATTGCTTTCCTGCTTATAAAATGTTCAATCCTGCCTTTTATCTGTGGCGGACAATGCAGGTAGTTCGGACAAAAATGATTTGCTTCACCGGCATTCTTGACCAGAGTAGTTCCGCATTCGGGACAATTGGTAATAAAAGTTACCTTACGGCTGTCTTCATTTCTGAAGGAACGATCAACACCGGTTATTTTTGGAATTATCTCACCACCCTTTTCAACATAAACAAGGTCATTAATATGCAGGTCAAGCTGGTTAATCTGGTCCTCATTATGAAGGGTGGCTCTTTTTACTGTCGATCCTGATAAAAGTACAGGTTCAAGGTTTGCGACAGGTGTCACGGTTCCTGTTCTGCCAACCTGGAAAGTAACCGACAACAGGCGTGTTGATGCCTCCTCTGCTTTGTATTTATAGGCTATAGCCCACCTGGGAGATTTTGCAGTAAATCCAAGTTCGTTTTGCAGCTGCAGGGAATTTACCTTGATCACGGCACCGTCAATGTCATAAGGAAGGTTATATCGCTCAGATTCCCAGTAATTTATAAATTCAAACACCTGTTCGATACTTTTACACAATCTCATGCTGTCGGGTACTCT
>CAYQBZ010000454.1:0-2944 GCA_964415855.1 uncultured Rikenellaceae bacterium | reverse complement strand
AATTTTCAGTGATGACTGTATTTTTATTTGACCATATTTCTTTCCAGGAGGATCCATTATCACGGCTCAATTCAATGGATGCCGTATCCTGGTTTTCAACATTGAGCCATCGCAGGAAATTTAACTTAACATTGTTGTAATAATAAAAATCAAATGCCTGAGAGGTGGCCAGGTTAGCATATCTTGCCAGGTTAGGTTCATAATCCCCGATCCTGGCTCCCAGGCCGGTCAGGTCATTGCCCAGGACCATTGTATCCAGGGCGCCAAATCCGGGATCTGCATTGCCAATTTGATTCCCTCCCAGTCCGGTTGGCCTGTCCCGTTCAAAATCACCAGCTAAGATCCAGCCTTTATCAGTGTAAAAATCGTCAAAAAATACTGCTTCCTGGATTAATCTGTTTCCGGTGGGTGATACATCAGTGGATGGATACATATTACTGCTGATATCTATGCTGTTTGCTTTTATCATGGCATCAATATAGTTACCATGGATTGCATCCCCTGCTATATCGAATGTAATCCATACCGAGGTATTTCCTGTAGGTAAGCTTAAGTCAAGTCCGGTGAAATTCGCATTGCCCAGGACCAGTGAAACTGAATCGTACAGGACTGCTTCATAAAAATTCTTATTAGAAGTATTGTATAATATTTTGACCCCATTATCGGGAACATCGTCATCTGAGGTGTTCAGCGATGAAACATTAAGAGAATTTAAAATTACATCGCCGTCATTCCCTTTAACGCTGAGATCAATTCTTAATAACGGATTGAAATTTGTCCCGGTTGCCACTAAATTAGTGCTTACCTGTTGAATGGTCAATGTATCCAAATACCTCTCCAGTACTCCTGTTTCCAGGATGGAAACATCATCAATACAAACTCCATAACCATAATTGGTTGTGGCCTTAAATGCAAAATAACATGTTGGGACATATGCTGCTTCCGGTAGCAATATTGTTTGTTCGGTCCAGCCTTCCACTGCATCGGTATATTCAGCAAGTTTTTTTGATTCAACCCATGCGCTGTCGAAATGGGTTTTGTAATATACCCTCAATTCATCCCATTTTAAATCAGGCCCAGCCAGCTTTCCAGACATCTGGGCATGCTGAAATCTCAGCTCCGTTTTTACTGCATATTCAAGATCAATCGGGGGTGTAATAAGAATGACCGATTCATGTTCAAGGCTTTCGAAAAAATAAAGAGCATTCACCGCCCCGCTATAGGCGTTTTGCGGTCTTTTACTTGCGGGTATTTCAGGAGTCTTTGTACCACCGCCATCCACAAACTGCCATTTACTGCCGCCTGATTCTAATTCAGTGGTCCAGCCATAGGGTTTCGAGCCGGGCGAGTCATCAAAATTCTCGAAAAAGATAGTATCCTGGGCAGATACAAGACCTGTTGTAATAAGAACAAACAGGAAAATAGCTGATTTTATTAAATACTTCATGATATTCCGGGCTAATAGTTACGAGGTGCGAGGTACGAGTTACGAGGTGTGTACTGGTTAAAAATAAAACTACGCATTAATAATGACTTAGAATTCATTTTATTAGTTGCACTGGCATGAAGTATAATCTTGCATCGGACCGGTAAAATTCAGATAAAAAAATTTTATCTTATTGCATTAACATACAGGAGATTACCATCAAAATGGCAATGGTAGTACTATTTAACATACAACCAAGTACACAAATAAATAGTCATTACACAATATTAATATGGTAACCTTAATCTGCAGGATGGAATTAACATATAAATCATTGTGTATCAAATAATCAAGCAGTATTTCGAAACAACCTTTGAATTTTATGATTTCTGACAAACTATTCCGGATACTAATCGTATAAAATTTTATGCTCTGCCATTTAAAGGTTTTATAATGCCTGCATTGCGATCACATATTATCTGTCTCATTGTCTTGCTGCTCATTCCTTTTTTAAAAAGCTTCAGCCAGACGGATGTGGAATTCTGGTTTGTAGCGCCGGATATAACAGAAGGGCATGGCATTTTCCCCGGTGGTTCCCCTGTCTACTTCCGTGTTTCTGCCATGGACCTCGATGCAACAGTCACCATTACCCAGCCGGCCAGGTCATCCGGGTTTGATACGACTTTCTTTGTGCCGGCCAACAGTACTGTCTCGATCGATGCGAGCAACTGGCTGGACGATATTGAGAACAGCCCTCCGGCATTAATCAACGATAAAGGCATACATATTACTTCTGATAACCTGATAACAGTTTATTACGACGAGAATGAGTTTTATAACAGGGACATATTCGCCCTGAAGGGGAAAAATGCCCTCGGGCTTGAATTCTATACTCCTTTTAACCATACCTGGAGAAACAGTGACAGTTATAATCCATTGCCTTACAGCGCAATAAATATTGTGGCTACCGACGACAATACCGTAATTAAAATAACTCCAACGGCAGACCTGGTAGGAGGATATACCGCAGGTAATGAATTTACTATCATACTGGACCGGGGGGAAACATTTTCGTGCCAGGCAGCGAGCCAGGCAGCCGCCAATCACCTGGAAGGGACCTACATAAAATCGAATAAACCCATCGCCGTTTCTATATCAGATGACTCTGTGCATGCGGAACCCCAGGGATGTAAGGACCTGATCGGCGACCAGCTGGTTCCCATGTTACGTTATGACGGAACAAGGATTGTCGGGAAGGAGTATATAGTGATGCGCGGGAAGATCAACCTGATTAACATCTGGGCAGATCCAACCATCGGCGTTGCTTCCGGGGAGAGGATCTTTATCATGGCCACACAGCCCAACACCAATGTGTATATAAATGAAAACCCGGTCGCGGATTTTACCCTGGTAAATCCAGGGGACCAGGTCAATTACGAGTTGCTATTAAATGGCACCCATGTCAGGGGAGATAAGCCAATAATGATTTTGCACGTGGCCGGTTTCGGATGTGAGCTG
>CAYQBZ010000453.1:0-2945 GCA_964415855.1 uncultured Rikenellaceae bacterium | reverse complement strand
TTATGATGGCAAATAGCTCACCTTTAGGGACAAAGATCAGGGCAAACAGTAATGGTGCTATTATCCAGGCAGCAACTCCCTGGCTCAGCCAGTAAGATTCCCATGCCCAGCTCCTTACTTTTTTAAATGGAACATAAAAGCTGGCAGCACCTATACTCCCAAGCGCTATCAGAACAATACCTGCAATTGGGTCCATTGAATTTTTATTAAATTAGACTGAACCGCAATTTATAAACTTTAATGAATGTATTTGAATTTTGCACTATTTTTTTATTCAGACAATTTTTTATAATCTTGATGATTATTATTTAAACTATCCTGATATGAAATCCTTCAGTCTTTCACTTATTTTGCTTGCACTATTCTGCAGTGTATTTTCACAGGACCTTTATGTAACAGACCTTAGCTGTGAGCATAAGACCGATCCTATAGGTATTGGTGTAATACAACCTCGTTTGTCCTGGAAGATACAAGGAACAGGATATGGCATTTTACAAACGGCCTATTCTATAAGAGTCTCGTCCGACAGAAGGTTCACATCGTCGAACATACTGTGGCAGTCGGGGAAGACAGAATCGGGAGAATCAATTCTAATTCCTTACGCAGGGCCGGGTCTAAGATCGGGACAGAGATATTTCTGGCAGGTGAAGATATGGGATAATAAAGGCAGAGAATCAAAGTGGAGTGAAACTGTATACTGGGAAACAGGTTTGTTCTCTGTTGATGAATGGAAGGCAAAATGGATAGAAATGGAAGGCGACACTAACCGCTATTCACCTTCACCTCACTTCAGGAAAGAATTCCCTCTTGCCAAAAATATTGCCAGTGCAAGAATCTATGTTACTTCACACGGATTTTATGAATTGCATCTTAACGGGAAGAAAGTCGGTAATTATGTACTTACACCGGGATGGACATCGTATTCTAAAAGACTTCAGTACCAGGTATATGACGTTACCGATATGCTTATAAAAGGGAAGAATGCCATTGGTGCCGTACTGGGTGACGGCTGGTACCGGGGAACACTGGCATGGGGAAATAACTGGGCAATATACGGAAAGACGCTTGGCCTGCTTCTGCAGATGAAGGTTACATTCACGGATGGCTCTGAATCGCTGATAATAAGTGATGGGACATGGAAGGCAGCCAATAACGGAGCCATAAGAATGAATGATATATATAACGGGGAGACCTATGACGCAAGAAAAAAACTTACCGGATGGAATCTTCCCGGCTATAATGACAATAGCTGGGTCAGCGTGAAGACGGCTGTGTACGACAATGGCAACCTGATAGCCTCCGAAGGATCGATGCCGGAAAAGATACAGGAGATAAAGCCAGTAAGGATATTCAGGACGCCAAAAGGAGATCTTATTGCCGACATGGGTCAGAATATGGTTGGCTGGATAAGGATGAAGGTAAGCGGGCCGGAGGGTACAAAGATCACTTTAAATCATGCCGAGGTGCTTGACAAGTATGGTGAGCTCTATACGGAGAACCTCAGGGCCGCCAGATGCCAGCTTGATTATACCCTTGGCGGTACCGGGGAGGAAACCTATGAGCCAAGGTTTACCTTTATGGGTTTCAGGTACGTAAAAGTGACCGGTTTCCCGGGTGAGCTTACCAAAGATAACCTGACAGGTGTTGTGGTTCATTCAGCTATGAAGGTGACCGGCACATACGAAAGCTCCAGTGCACTTCTGAATCAGCTTCAGCATAACATACAATGGGGTCAGAAAGGTAATTTTGTTGATGTTCCCACCGACTGTCCGCAGAGGGATGAACGGCTTGGCTGGACAGGAGACGCCCAGGCATTTTGCAGGACGGCAGCGTATAATATGGATGTATCATCATTCTTTACCAAGTGGTTAAAAGATATTGCAGCCGATCAGAAGCCAGGAGGAGAGGTACCTGATGTAATCCCTGATGTACTGAACAGGCAGGATGCGACAACTGCACAACCCTCTGCAGGCTGGGGCGACGTAGCTGTAATTGCTCCATGGACAATGTACACCGTTTACGGTGACAGGAGAATACTGGAAAACCAGTATCCGAGCATGAAAGCCTGGGTTGAATATATCAGGAAAAAAGCGGGCGACAGCTATATTTGGAAAGGCGGAAGCAAGTATGGTGACTGGCTCTTCTACCACCCGCCGGTGAATAACCACACAGAACCTGATGGATATACTGAAAGGGATTTCATTGCAACAGCTTTTTATGCCTACTCAACAAGTATTCTTGCGGAAACGGCAAAAGTGCTTGGCAAAACAGAAGATGAAAAGATGTATTCTGATCTTTTTCAAAAGATAAAATCGGTATTTATCAATGAATATGTGACAAGAGCAGGCCGCGTAGGCACCAATTCACAGACATCATATGTACTTGCCTTGATGTTCAACCTGCTGCCTTATGACCTTCGTGCAAAATCCGCAGCTTTTCTTGTCGAAAATATCAAGAGCAGGAGAAACCATCTCTCAACAGTTTTCCTGGGTACTCCTTACATCTGCCACGTTCTTTCCGACAATGGTTACAGCGATGTTGCCTATGACCTGCTCCTGCAGGAATCGTACCCATCATGGCTCTATCCTGTTAAGATGGGTGCCACTACTATATGGGAACGATGGGACGGGCAAAAGACTGACAGTACATTCCAGGATGCCGGTATGAACTCCTTCAACCATTATGCCTACGGGGCTATTGGCGACTGGATGTACAGGGTCTCTGCAGGCATAGAGACTATGGGACCAGGGTATAGGCACCTGGTTATCCAGCCTCATCCTACCGGCAGGCTTACTTATTCTAAAGCTTCATTCGAGAGCTCATACGGCACTGTGGCATCAGGATGGGAACGAAAGGATGGCAGGATAACCATTATCGTAAAAGTGCCGGCCAATACCACAGCAGAGATAATCCTTCCGGCCAGCGATCCTGACATGGCAAATGTG
>CAYQBZ010000452.1:2107-2946 GCA_964415855.1 uncultured Rikenellaceae bacterium | reverse complement strand
CGATCGTTTCATTAAAGGGAAGAGTAATGCTATCATAATGGCCCTGGCCACATGCAGGCCAAGATAAAGGATGATTAGAACCACAAAATCGGCAGCAGTAAAATTTATACGCAGGGCAATGACCACACCGACAATAATAAATATCAAGGTATTAGCCAGGTATACTGCCAGCTCCCAGAATTCGTGAAGGAACTTAATTACTTCGGGACTGATACGGGTTTTTCCCACACTGGCCATTGTTATTCCCAGTCCGAACAGACCCAGTACTCCTGAGACATGCAGAAAATCCTCTGCAATAAAAAACGTGAGGTATGCCGATGCGAGCAGTACTCCTATCTCTACAATTGCATCATTAAATACATTTTTAAGCCAGAACATCACTATCCTTGCCATAATCAGTCCGAACAGGGTTCCTCCGATGGCAACCTTCAGGAAATCCAGGAAGGGATCAAGCTCAGTAGCCTGACCCGACAATGGCAAATAAAAGACCATGAACAGGACAATGGCTGTCCCATCATTAAGTATTGCTTCACCATCGATAAGTGTTGAGAGCTTCCTGCTGGCACCCATCTCCCTGAGTATAGCAACCACGGCAACCGGATCAGAAGCTGAGATTACAGCTCCGAACATTAAAGCTACGGGCCATGTCCAGTTTTGCAGACCCAGCCCCATATTCCTTACTGCGATCAGCAGTACAGCTGTCAGCCCCAGGGAGATCAGTATACCGGGTCCGGCAAGTATGGTGGCATTGACCGATGTTTTTCTGAAAGTATGCCAATCCATTCCGAAAGCTGCTTCAAAGATCAATGTGGGAAGGAATACGAAGAAGACAACGTGAG
>CAYQBZ010000452.1:0-2097 GCA_964415855.1 uncultured Rikenellaceae bacterium | reverse complement strand
GATTTATTGATCCGGCCCACGAAATTGAGTGTATGACAACTTCCAGCGATTTTGAAATAAAATGGAACCGTGTAATCACCCCAAGCAATATGCCGATTATAACAAGCAGCACCGTATAGGGAATAGGCATTTTTTTCAGGAGGTGCCTGGTAAAGGTACCAAGTATCAAAGCAATAATGATAAAGAGCAACGGTTCCATAGTCTTTCACTTAAATTCGCCAAAATATATGAAAAAAAATGGAATAAAGCTCTACTATGTTCCGGCTGGTCAGGGCCCCCTTACCTTCCTGAAGAATTCCACCACAGCATCATCATCAATTTCAAAGGCATAACGGGAATTCCATTTAAATGATAGTTTCCCGTCTGGCATCTCACAACATGTCATCTTCCTGATTACGTGTTTCCAAAGCCCTGTAATACAGCTGTACATATTGACCGGCGCTTTCTTCCCATGAAAAAAATTTTCCCATAGCGTGCCTTATCAGCTTGTTAAAATGGGATCTCCTTTCCCGGTAGGTTTCCAAAGCCCATTTGACTGTATTATAAATTGCTGCCCCGCTTGCCTCGTGGAATTTAAATCCGGTACCATTAGCCGTATCCTGGCAGTAATTCTCGACAGTATCATTCAATCCGCCTGTTGCCCTTACTATCGGCAGTGTACCATATTTCAGTGAGTAGATCTGGTTTAATCCGCAAGGTTCATATATTGAAGGCATAAGGAATAAATCACTGCCGGCTTCTATAAGATGAGCCAGTTCATTACTATAACCGATATATGATCCTATCCTGCCCGGATATTGCTCCGGCAAGTTGCCAAAGTACTCTTCGATCCTCTTGTCTCCTGCACCCAGTACAGCAAACTGAACATCCATATTATTCACCATATCAGCAATACACTCTGACAATATGAAGAATCCTTTTTGCTCAACCAGCCTGCTGACTATCCCGATTACGGGGGACTCACCTGACCGGTCGAGCCCGAATTGTTTCTGCAGTACCTTTTTACAGACCGACTTACCCTTAAGATCATCTGCAGAGTAATTAGACGGGATCAGTTTGTCATATTCGGGATCCCACAGGGAATAATCAACTCCGTTAAGGATTCCTGTATAATTATTCCCTTTGCCGTTCAGGAAGTCATGAAGGCCATATCCGCCTTCAGAGGTCCTTGTCTCCGAAGCGTAGCCCGGACTCACGGTATTTACAACATCAGCAAACTGAATCCCACCTTTCAGCAGATTTACAGCATTATAACATTCAAACTTATCCGGGGTGAAATCTTCATCTCCTAATCCTGTAAAGCTGAAATATTCATGTCCATACCTTCCCTGGTATGCTATATTATGTATAGTAAGAACACTTGCTGCATGGCTGAGCAAAGGATCATCCTTATAAATTCTTTTCAGATAGGCCGGTAATATTGCTGTATGCCAGTCGTTTGCATGAATAATATGTGGTTTGTAATTTAAAAAATGACATAACTGAAGTGCCGCTTTTGACAAAAAGCTAAACCTCAGAGGATTATCCTGAAAATCATTGAATTTGTCGTCATGGTAAATATCTGGTCTCCCAAAATATGGTTCATAAGCGATAAAATATACAGACACTCCTGCATTATTGATTGTTTTACCGACACTACAGGTAATCTGTGCATCGCCCATCTGAACCATCATCTTATCTGTAACACCTGTGATAATATATTTTTTGCGGTCGATAAGTTTATATAAAGGCATTACAACATTAACTTCATGTCCCAGTTTCTTAAGGTACCCGGGCAGCGCTCCTGCCACGTCGCCCAGACCTCCTGTTTTTGCATACGGGACACATTCTGCTGTTACAAATAAAATTTTTAGTGAATCTGGCATACGACGACTAACGCACCGGTAATTTCAGCTCTATTTTTTCTTCCGAGCCATATAACATAGCTACTACAAGTGTGAGATACTCCCTTAGATGCCTGGTAATCAAATAATTATCCATCACAAACTGTCTTGCGTTCCTCCCCATGGATGCCATTATCTCAGGATGCTTGAGAAGGTAACGGATCCTTAATGCAGCTCCCTCCGGAGTATTTACCCTGAATCCGCAAAAATGATT
>CAYQBZ010000451.1:0-2947 GCA_964415855.1 uncultured Rikenellaceae bacterium | reverse complement strand
TAGTTAATCCCAGGAGATTAATTATGAAATACCCTTTTTTTGACTTTAAGTCTCTAAGGGTAATCTTAAGATAATTTTTTAACATAGTATTTCTTGATAAATAATATCAATTTACAATTTTGTATTCAAAGTACAATGCTCCATTTTTTTATTTTCTTCCTTTCATACACATCCCTAATCCCTCCACTTTCTTGTTCTTACCTCTCCCCCTAAATCCCCCGGTAAATCGGGGCAGGCTCTCCCGCCTTGCGGGACAAGCTCTCTCCCAGAGAGAGAGGGGGACTTTTATACTTCTTTTTTAGTCCCGCGTTAGCCGGAGGTTGTGGGGTCACTCTCCCCCCTGGGGGAGATGCCGAACCTGTGAGGCAGAGGAGTCATTCATATCGTAAAGCTTCAACCGGGTTCCTTGTTGCTGCC
Organism: uncultured Rikenellaceae bacterium; assembly: GCA_964415855.1. Classification (GTDB taxonomy): domain Bacteria; phylum Bacteroidota; class Bacteroidia; order Bacteroidales; family VadinHA17; genus LD21. The sequence continues at coordinate 2,530 of CAYQBZ010000451.1, read as the reverse complement.
CGCAAGCTTTGCCAGCTTACTGTTAATAATGCTATGCCAAGAGACATAACACCTGATAATAAAAAGATCCACCAGCTTAATTCCGTTTTATACGCAAAGTTCTGGAGCCATTTATACATTATATACCAGGTAACAGGTGTGGAAATTGCAAAGGCAAACAATACACATTTCACAAAATCTTTATTTAACATCATTATTATTTCAGAAATCTTGGCTCCGTTTACCTTACGTATTCCTATTTCCTTGATTCGTCGCTGGCAGGCAAAAAGAGACATAGCCAGAATACCCAGACTGCTTATAATGATAGCACATCCTGCCAATAAGGAGAATGTCCGGCGGAACCTGAGTTCTGGCAGATACATATTTTGTATTGCCTGATCAAAAAAACTAACCTCCACGGGGAAAGATGGTGATAGTTCCGAAGTTGTTTTTTTTATGTTCTCTGTAATGGTATGAATCGATTTGAAATCACCTGTTTTAATGTTTACAAGACAATATGAAGCATAAGAGTCATTTCTTATTACGAGGGAGGCAATAGGCTGGTTTACAGGCCTGTAATGAAAGTCTTTAACAATACCAATGATCTCGTAGCTACGTTTACCCATGCTGATCTTACTACCGATGGGATTAATAAGATTATTTTCCCTGAGGAAGGTCTCATTCACCACAACCTTCCCCTTATCAGAAGAAAGGTCTTCAGTATAAAAACGACCCTCAACCATTTGTAATCCCAGCATCTCAAGAACAGTTCCATCAGCGCTGAAAGTGTCAAAATTCAGTTGTTTCTTTTCGCCATTCTGTTCAAGTTGAGCTCCCCATTGTGAGATGTCTTTACCTGGATAATACTGAGTAAATGAGACTTCACTGATTCCCGGTTTTTCCATAAGAAGGTTTTTAAGTACTCCTTTCTTCTGTGACAGTTGCTCTGTTAATCTTATACCTATAATATTATCCTTGTTAAATCCTAAATTGTTACTTCCAAATCTGACCTGCTTCTGGATTAGTACAGTAAATGCAATAAGAACAATTGCAATTATAAACTGCATTGATACAAAAACACTACTGAAGGAGAATTTAGTTTTATTTGCTTTTACCGTTTTTTTCAGATTATCAACGGCACTGGATGAAGAGATCTTTAATGCAGGAATAATGCTGAAAGAAACACTTAATAAGAGTATAGCTGCCAGAGAAACAATAATAAAACCGGGAGAATAAGTCAGTTGCTGACTGTAGTGAATACCTGTATAGCGGCGGATAAATGGACTTATTGAATTAACAATTTCGATGGCAATAATCAGAGCAGCCAGAAAAAAGATGAATGATTCAGCCAATATATCAAGCAGTACCTTTGATTGTTTGGCTCCAATGATCTTCAATATCCCAATCTGTTTGATTTTTTCCTGCCATTGTGAGGATGATATATTGATGAAATTAATCAGGGCAATCAGCAGTACCAGTACAGCTACCAGGACCAGGATCTGGACTTTCTTTTTTTCCCCGGAAATAAGATAATTGCTGCCGTAAAGCAAGAATTTTGAAAAGTATATTTTTTTTAACGGAGTCAGGTCTACATTTACATAATTTTTTTGCATTTCTTCAGGAAAAAGAGACAGGATGGCTTTTCTCATTTCATCAGGTTTCGTTCCTTTCTTCAGAAGGAGAAATGTCTGGAAATCACACCACCCCCATTCTGTATATTCCCCGTCGCCCTCATCCTGGACAATTTTCCTTGTAGCAATAGATGTGACCGCACTGAATGAAAGGCAGGAATTGGCTTTTGGCTCTTCAATAACTGCACTTACCGTAAGGCTGCTTTTGCTGTTATTCAGTTTTATGGTTCTCCCCAGGGCTTCCTCTTTACCAAAAAGCTTGTCTGATAGTGTTTTTGTTATCACAATTGTCAATGGTTCTTTCAGAGAAGTTTCAGCTTTTCCTTCAATGAAATTGTAGGTGAAAAGTCTGAAGAAATCTTCATCGGTAAAAATCAGATCAGAAGCAAAAGGCTCCTTATTTTCAACCTGAAAAACCGGAGTTCCCCATGTTCCGCTAATCCTTACAGTTGATTCCACCCCGGGAATTTTCATGTCAATATGTTCCTTTAAGACTCCGGGTGTATAGATCCGGTCTTCTGATAATCCGTACAGATAAACTCTGTCTCCGTTCTTGTGAAAGTTGTCAGTGCTCAGCTCGCTGTAACAATAAACAGAAAGTATGATTACCAGTGTTAAGCTGACGGCTAAACCAAGCAGATTGATCAGATTAGTCACAGGCCTCCTGGTAAAATTCCGTATGATTGTTTTAAGTATATTCCTCATCTTTGTAAGTTTTAATCATGTGTTTAAAACATTCTATCACAATTATTCATACCTTAAAGCCTCCATCGCGACACGCTTCGCTCCCGATAGCTATCGGGACGAGAATCTCTGCGCTCCTCACTATTCGTATCGGAGAGACTCGACAGGATTCCTGGTTGCTGCTCTCCAGCTTTGCCAGCTTACAGTAAGTAATGCTATTCCCATTGCCAGTATCC
>CAYQBZ010000450.1:0-2948 GCA_964415855.1 uncultured Rikenellaceae bacterium | reverse complement strand
CCCATTTGACTTCCCTGCAATCAATGGCTTCAATATGGGATGCAGGAGGTGCCTGAATTCGAATTTGTTCAATGAAGGCCGCCAGCCTTTCAGGATCTGCATTAACAGCGATCTGAACATTTTCGTTGGTATTGTTAACCCATCCTCGCAGGTCGAGATCGCGCGCCAGCCGATAAACAAACGGCCGGAAGCCAACTCCCTGTATAAGTCCCCAAATGGTTATCAAATAGGTTTCAAACTTGTCCATAAAATGCATTAATCCGCGCTATAAAGTTGGCATAAAATTGCATGAATTAGCAATAATATTCAATTATGCAACCTTCATCCTATATTTCTGGTCTTCAATTCTATCCGGAATATCACAAATTGTTTCTAAACCGGATTTTTAATATCTTTCACATAAACAAAGGCATTCGGCTGCCGATCGGGATTGGGTTACACTGTATATATTGCTTTGGATTACTGCCAGAACGATGTTATTGCAATGAAGTTATATAATTAATTGTTGTATGGTTTAATAAAATTATATTCAGGAGATTGCAAACTTATAATTACCTCTAAAAATGAGACACCTAACCCTGCTTCTCATTATGTCGGTTTTTACAAACATCCAGTTATTTGCTCAGCATATTGATACCCTCTGGTCAGAAAACTGGGAAGGAGACTGGATAAACAACTGGTACGTTGATGGAGGAACATGGGAAGTGGGAACACCAACCAGCGGACCGAATAATACACACGAAGGCACACAATGTTCAGGAACGGTTCTTGCAGGCAACTATGTAGAAGGGGTTCGCAGCCGTTTAATACGTCTCACAAAATTCACTGTCCCCCCAGCATATAAAAATCCCAGATTACGTTTCTGGCACTGGTTCAGTAATAATAAAAGTGACTATGGCTATGTGCAGATTAAAACCAAGTATGGCGACTGGCAGAATATATCGCCCCAATACAGGGCAACAAGCAGTAATACATGGACCTATACATCCATTGATCTGAGTACGTATGCTGATTCTTCGGTGCAGATCGCCTTTTATTTCCATTCTGATCAAACATATATAGATATTCTTTGGTGGACCTACGTGAGTTCCGGTTGGTACATTGATGATATGCAACTCTTAACCGGAAATTATGAATTTTACAACAATGAAGGATTTGAAAATGGTATCGGTGATTGGTATGCTGAATGTGGAACATGGCAAGTAGGTCAGCCATCATCTGGTCCTGGAACGGCATATGCTGGAGAACAATGTTTGGCCACTAATCTGGCAGGCAATTATGAAGAGGAGGTGCGAACAAAATTCATAAGCCCACCTTTCAAAGTCAAGCCAGCTTCCGAAAGTCCAGATTTGCGATTCTGGCATTGGTACAGCTTCGAAGATCGTGATTATGGAGAAATATACATAAAAACTGTAAACCAGGCTGACTGGCAAATTATTTCCAACACTTTATCTGGCACCAGTAGCGGAACATGGACAAATTACTATGCTGATTTAACTGATTTTGCGGATTCTATAGTCCAGATTGCTTTTTATTTCCGTTCCGATCTAACCAATATAAATAATATTTATTGGACTCACGTAAGTTCCGGCTGGTACATTGATGATATCAGTATTGATGGTATTAATATAGCTCCAACGGTTCATCCGGAAAACGACCTGGCGGTCCAGTGGCTGGTACCTGAATCGAAACCACTATGCGGGACATTAAAGGAACAGCCCATAACCATCGGGGTGGAAAACCATGGATTGAAAGCTGTCTCAAATTTCCAGGTGGGGTATTCCATCGACGGGGGCATGAATTTCTGGAATGAAATGGTATCTGAGACCGTCGATCCTGGCGCGACGTTGGATTATATTTTCAAACGTAATGCAGACATGGCAGAAGATGATTTTTTCAATTGCATGGCTTCCGTAAGCATTCCCTATGATATAGACAACACAAACGACACGGTTAACCTGCTCATTGAGAATGATCGTCTTATCGTCGAAATCCAGACTACGGATACCAAGTGTAACGAGGCCACCGGGATTGCAGAGATCAAGGATATCAGCGGTAGAAATGGACCATTTTTACTTTACTGGACATCGGGAGATGATGATTTAATCGCAGAGAATCTGAAATCGGGATCCTATTTCGTGACCCTGACAGATATCCAAGGATGTTCCTGGACAAAAACTGTAATTATTAACGATGAAGGCGCTCCGGATTATTCAGCAGCAGCTTCAAGCATCAAGGATGTATCCTGCTACGAAAGGAAGGACGGAAGCATTTATATTTTCCCGACCGGGGGGACGCCACCCTATACATACCGATGGTCAAACGGTGCTGTCACCCAGGATATCTCCAACCTCAGTAAGGGGCAGTTCGATCTCAGGATTACGGATTCACAGGGTTGTTCAAGAATCCACAGCTTCACAATCACAGAGCCGGAACCCCTGAAAATCAGATCAGTAAGCACAAATGCGGATTGCGGGGAAATGAACGGGTCCGCTGAACTGATGGTCAACGGAGGCACAAAGCCATATGCATACACCTGGAGTTCCGGTCAAACAAGCAATACAGCAACCGGCCTCGCCGGAGGGGTGTACAGCGTTCTTATCACAGATTTCAGAGGATGCATTGATTCCACCAGGGTTTCAATCAATGAATTGGATGCACCGGGAATTAACGTATCCTCAATCACCCCGGCATCCTGCGGTCTTACCGATGGAGGAATCAACATCAGCATGGCAGACGATGCCTTTCAGTATGTCTATCTCTGGTCGGATGGATCCATAATGGAGGACATACAGAATGCACCTAGCGGATTCTACACCGTCAGGGTCGCCTTCCAGGACATGCCCTGTACCTCCAGCCAGATCATTGAAATACCCGAGAAAGCACCTGCATCGGGATCGATATGCATGATCTCTGTGGATAGCATCACGGATGGTAACATAATCGTG
>CAYQBZ010000449.1:0-2951 GCA_964415855.1 uncultured Rikenellaceae bacterium | reverse complement strand
CTGTTCCGCCGTTGCCGCGTCGACATCGAAGGCTTCCTGCATCTCCTTTAAAATAGCGGCGAGGGTCGTTTTGCCGTCGAGCCGTTCCCAGATGAAGGCCCCTGTCTCGTTGAGGGTATATACCCTGTCCATATCGGCGATGTTGTTGCTGAGGGGCACCAGGACATATTCGTTGCCGGTCTTTCTCGGGACGATGCCGGGGGAGGGGGTGAGGATTGTGTTAAGATCGAAATTCATTGTTTAGACATAAGGCTTAAGGCGCAGGGCTCAAGGCACAGGGTTCAAGGCACAGGGCGCAAGGCTCAGGGTGTAAGGCAAAATTGTTCATGCGTTAAAGCGTAAAAGCGGGTAAGCGGGTAAGAGGATAAGCGGATAAGCGTTAAAGCGAGTGAAATGATTTAATATGTTTGATAAGAACAGATTTAAGTTTTGAAAGGGTCAGACCGGTTTCAAGAATCATTTTAGGCCATGCTGTTTCATCAATATCATCGAAATAAGAAAGACTTTTAAGTACGTGAAACCGGTTGCGGGTTATGTATTTGGTTGAATAAAAGTCAAGAATTTGGTGAAGGCTGAACTGTTTCAGGATAAAATAAATATCTATAAAATCTTTGGCTCTTGTACCATCACCTGCAAGGGCATTTAACTTCATGGCCGCAATGTCTTCGATTGAGAGCATCCTGATTTCCTCAACAGTTATATAATTTCCGGCGAGGGGATACTGATGGGCGATAAAATCAAGGTTTACATTGTCGATAATACCTCTCAGGGTGTTTCTTGCAGAATATTCAAGCCTGAAATGATAACTGTTTTCCAGGTATTCAAGAAGTTGATCTGTATCAAAATCCTGTTGAGTAAAAAGATCCAGGTCATCTGACGTCCTGTGCCCGATCTGTAAGGCCAGGGCTGTTCCGCCGGCAAGCCGGAGATCCTTGAGCATGTTATCCTTCTGAAGTGTTTTCAGTAATTCCAGTGTGTCTTTTCCGATTGCCTCTTTGTGTAGCATTTGAAATGTGTTTTGGGGATATCAAGATAAATACTGGCCCAGGCAAGGGTCTTTTTGTCAAGGTTTCCGGCCTTAACGATTTCCTTCTTAATGATGTCAATACCGTAAAATCGAATGATTACTTTAAGATCATCTAAATCACCCAGTGTAAAAACCCGCTCGATAATCAGCCGCCTGTTGCGTTGATTGTCAAAATTATTCAGGTCAATGTCCCAGAAAAACGTGGAAGGTAAGTCAAGTGTGAATGAGGAAGATTTTTTCATTACGAAAAATTAAAATGCAAGTTAAGAAAATCGGACCGGATTCTTTTGGTTACTGAAAAATTAACCACCCGCCCGAACGTACCGTTCGGTAAGGGCGGGCAGAGGACACAGAGAATTTTACACAGAGGGCCACAAAGAAACAGGTATGAGGTTTAAGGCGCAGGGCTCAGGGCACAGGGTAACAGGCAACAGGCATCGGGCAATATAAGCTCAAAGCTCAAAGCTCAAAGCTGGAAGCTCGAAGGAAGAAGTTTCTTGTTTTCCTTCCAGCTTCCAGCTAATATTCTTCGACATAGTGTTTATACACCTTCCGTAATCCATCTTCGAGGGTAATTCGTGATTTCCAGCCGAGACGGTTAAGTTTCGAAACGTCGAGCAGTTTCTGCGGCGTGCCGTCGGGTTTGGAGGAGTCCCAGGTAATTGTGCCGGTGAACCCTGTTATGTCCTTTATTAATTCTGACAGCTCCCGGATGGTGAGGTCTTCGCCGGTACCGATATTGATATGGGTATTGCGGATCTCATCCGTACCGATGTTTTTTGATTTATTAACCAGATCTTTGAAATCAATATTTTCCATCAGAAAAACACAGGCAGCGGCGAGCTCATCCACGTATAAAAACTCCCTCCTTGGCTTACCGGTACCCCATAAGGTGATCTCTGCCTTATTACCTGTTTTCCTGATCCCGTATTTTGCTAAAACTTTTCCGATATCTTCTTCCCGGGCATTTCCATCAACTCCTTCTATAGGCCTTTTGTTAAAATCTTTCCTGATACCCTCTGTGTCTCCCTGTTCAAGGCATCTGGCAAGATGGAACTTCCTGACCAGTGCAGGCAGGACATGGGAGGTTTCGAGGTTGTAATTATCTCCCGGCCCGTACAGGTTCGTCGGCATCACGGATATAAAATTCGTACCATATTGTATGTTATATGCTTCACACATCTTCATCCCCGCGATCTTGGCAACCGAATAGGGCTCATTGGTATATTCCAGCTCCGAGGTGAGCAGGTAATCTTCCTTAAGGGGCTGCGGGGCGTTCTTCGGGTAAATACATGAACTGCCCAGGAACAGGAGCTTCTTCACACCATACCGGTATGCCTGATGAATGATATTGTTCTGGATCTGCAGGTTCTGGTAAATAAACTCCGCACGGTATGTGTTGTTGGCAATGATGCCTCCTACTTTCGCCGCGGCGAGAAAGATGTATCCGGGTTTCTCCGTCTTAAAAAGGTTATCGACTGCGCTTTGACTGGTCAGGTCGAGCTCTTCGATAGGGATGAGCAGTAAGTTGTTATAACCTTTCTCCCTGATCTTTCTCAGGAGGGCGGAACCGACGAGGCCGGTGTGGCCGGCGATGTAGATCTTCGAATTTAAGTCCAATGTCTTTATTGAATTTATGGTATATTAGAATTAGCCTTAAGCGGATAAGCGTTGATGCGTGTGCTGAGATATCTAGCACTTATGTATTTGATGAAGGTTTATTGTATTCTTCTTTCGTCACTTTCATTTAATAGTTGCAAGGAGTCCTTTCAATTGTTGAATATTTTCAGAAACTGTTTTCCAGACGATCTCGAAATCAACATCAATGTAATCATGTATTAGCCTGTCTCTCATTCCTGCCATATCTGCCCAGGGAACATCAGGATTGGCTTCCCGGAGTTCAATGGATATTTTTTTAGTTGCT
>CAYQBZ010000448.1:0-2951 GCA_964415855.1 uncultured Rikenellaceae bacterium | reverse complement strand
TCCAAAGGTGAATCAAACCTTAAGTTAATGATATCACTGGCCGGGTTAGGATAAACAATAACATTAACAACAACCTCAAGGGCTTCCTCGACAGTAGTAATTATAAGCTGCTGCTGAAATCCATGTGTAAGAGTCAGATCGCCGTTTGTAAATGTAGGTATGATAGTCTCACCGAGAGTCCAGCTGATAGTAAGATTCCCATTAACATCATACCCGCCGGCACTTGCAATCACTTCCTGCTTAACCTGCGCATGGGCAGATATTACAAAAAACAATATAGCTGAAATGAGTAAAGCACGCTTCATCTGCGGGATATTTAATTATTCAATAACAAATACCATTCGTAAAAATATAACATTTATTAACAAAATGCAACATAAACTAAGTTCATTTTCATAAGTACATTGAAAAATTAGATGAACTACAGTTTTATGGTGGTCAATACACTCAATAAGATTACAACACCAAGAACTATGATTGCAATACCCGATACCATATTTACTCGTACAATACCTCTGAGCCTGATCCTTTTTTTAAAACGGCTGACAAAATAACTGAGAAAAAACCACCATGTAATAGTGCCTATGAAGACCCCCGGAACAAGAAAGAATGGCACCAGTTCAGGCCTGATATTACCAGAGGTGTGTATACCGGAAAAGAAGGCAACGAAGATAAGCACAGTATAAGGATTTGATATGGATAGAACAAAAACAGAGTAATAATCGCGCCATAAAGACTTCCCGGATTTATCCCTGTTCCTGAAATCCCTGACCGGATTGCTGAGAAATATCTTAATCCCGATCCCTACAATGACAATTCCGGCTATAATGCTGATGATGAATCTCTCTTCCTCCACAAAACCAATTATAACGGTAAAACTCAAACCTGCCACTATAGCAAGAATTGTATCAGCTGTTGCCAGACCCAGGCCTGAGAATAAGCCTGACATGATCCCTCTCTTTATTGTCCTGTTGATCAGGATTATACCGATGGGACCCAGGGGCATGGAAACGGTAAGCCCGAGAATTATACCTTTAAGTAATATTGTTATTGCAGGTAACAACTTGGTGTATTTTTGCCTTGCAAATATAACAAGTTTATCAACCAAGCCTGTGAACATGAAATTCTGAAAAATATATTGTTATTTTGAGGTCCGGTACAATATTGAGGATAACCAAAAATCATATGAGCAAATACAACCTGGTTGCATTATCAGTTACAGGAGGCATTCTTTCAGGATTAGCCTGGACAGGCTGGTGTTCAGGACTTATCTTATTGATAGCCCTCGTGCCTTTCCTGATAATTGAAAACCACCTGTATATTAACCGCAGGAGATTCTCCAAAAATGCCTGTTTCATATATGTTCTGCCGGGATTCGTGATCTTCAGCATAATCGCTATAGGTTGGATGAGAATTGCAAGTATTACAGGAGCGGTATGCGTGATTATGGGGTTGTCATTCCTCATGTCTTTCGCAATATGGTTGTCTCATATTATTCACCTGAAAGCCGGAAATATACCGGGTTACATCGCCTTTTTATCCTTCTGGCTCACTTATGAATTTCTGAGTCTGAATATCAGCATAATATCCCCCTGGTTAAACCTTGGTAACGGGCTTGCCAGGGATATCATGTTCATCCAGTGGTACGATGTGACAGGAACTGCCGGTGGATCACTCTGGATATTGTTGTCAAACCTGAGTCTGGCGCTTCTTATAATAAACTACCTGGAGGGAAAAGGAAGAACCAGGTTATCAGCTCTGCTCTGGCTTTCTATAATTATTATACCTCCTGCAGTTTCCATAGTAAGGTACCATACAATAAAAACGGATAATGGTACAGCATATGAAACCGTTATAATACAACCAAATACTGATCCCTATACTGATAAGTTCACCACGCCCTTTGCTGAACAGCTGAAAAAAGTAATCTCAATGGCCGGGAGCGCTGTTACAGATAATACTTCGTGGATAATCACACCTGAAACAACTGTTGATGATCCGGTAAACCTTGACGGCCCGGATACCAGTAGATATGTAAGGATGCTTAAAGACTTTGCCGGACAGCATCCCGCAGTTTCAGTTGTTACGGGAATGGTGACTTACAGGCTCTACCCCCCCTCACCTGAGGCACCAACTAAAACTGCAAGAAGGATAGACCTAACAGGATCTTATTACGACCATTTCAATTCAGCTCTTAAAATAGATACCTCGAAAGTCATTGAGGTATACCATAAATCAAAACTCGTTCCGGGTATTGAAATGCAGTTTTCGGAAGGACCGGGAAAGATACTTACATGGATACTGCCATATCTCGGAGGAACCAAATGGGGTTATGGCACACAGGATGAACGCACCTGCTTCAGGAACAGCAGGACCGGGCAGATTATCGGACCCATAATCTGCTATGAGTCTGTATTCGGAGAGTTCGTTGCAGGGTATGTAAAAAATGGAGCCCAGGCGCTGTTCATCATAACTAATGACGGCTGGTGGAAGAACACCACCGGCTATAAACAGCATCTTAACTATGCCTCTGTAAGAGCTATTGAGACACGCCGGCAGATAGCAAGATCGGCTAATACAGGCGTTTCATGCATAATAAATATCAGGGGTGAAATGACGTCAAAATCGGGGTGGTGGACAGAAACAGCCATCAGGGGCAACATTACTTCAGAAAGCAGGATAACTCCCTACGTAAAATATGGAGATTATATCTTACGAATCGCTACGCTGATAAGTGTTATAATAATCCTGATAAACTTCATTGCAATTCCTGTCAGGAAAAAAATATCATGAACTGCCGGAAATGTGCAACCCTTTATTTTTCATATTGTCTTTATAACCAGGTAAGCTTTTAAGGTGGATAACATTAATGTTTATATACATGCACCCCTGATTGAGGAATGCAGGAAGGGTAACAGCAAAGCTCAGTTCAGGCTTTATAACCAATATTC
>CAYQBZ010000447.1:0-2972 GCA_964415855.1 uncultured Rikenellaceae bacterium | reverse complement strand
GAGGATATCATTACTTCTTTCGAATTTAATGCTTTAGGTGAGGTGATGTTTGTGACTGATCCAAAAGGGAATAAGACTATCTCAACATACGATATGCTTGGAAACCGCACCTCGTTTGATCAACCTGATGCCGGCCTGACAGAATTTATTTACGACGGAGCCGGCAATATAATAAAGAAAATAACTGCGGATCTTCGTTATAAAATACCCGACGGAGGAGCCATAACATATAATTACGATCGTGAAAGGCTTAAAGAGATCGTATATCCAAGGAACATTCAAAACAGGGTAAATTATACATATGGTGCTCCGGGATCACCGTATAACCGGGCCGGTCAGTTAGTATTGCTGCAGGATGCCAGCGGAGGTCAGGAGTTCTTTTACGGCAGGATGGGAGAAGTGGTTAAAACCATACGAACCGTTCAGCTAGGGGAATCGGATATGCGTACCTGGATTTGGAGTGCTACCTATGATACCTGGAACCGGGTTCAAACCATGACCTACCCGGATGGTGAGAAAGTGACCTATTCCTATAACCGTGCAGGAAACCTGGAGAAATTGGAAGGTGAGAAGCTCGGGCGATCCTATGAATATATTTCACGCATAGGTTATAATAAATATGAAAAGCAGGTATACCTTGAATTTGGGAATGGTTCAGTAACTACATATGATTATGAACCTATGCTTCAGAGGCTGATGCAGATGGATGTTGAAGTCAATAACGTGGCCCTGATGAATAACCATTATACTTATGATGTCGTGGGAAACATACTGGGCATAACAAACAGTGCCGGAGCCACCGGATCCATCGGCGGATCAGTATCACATACCTATACCTACGATGACCTGTACAGGCTTACGGAGGCTACAGGGATGTTCAGTGGAAAGGATGATAACAGCACTTATTTGCTTTCAATGAAGTATGATATTATGGGTAATATTTTGCAAAAAACCCAGACACATGCTAAGAATGACATAGAGCAAAGTGCCACAAGCTATGATTTTGAGTATAAGTATGAAGGCCCTCAGCCAAATGCGGCAACACAAATAGGGGAGAGGATCTTTACCTATGACAGGAACGGGAACATGAGCAGCTGGGAGGATACTGTAACTAATAATTACCGGATGCTTGCATGGGATGAGGAAAACCGGCTGTCGCTGGTCTCAGATAACGGGTACCTTAACCGTTATGTATATGATGCATACGGTCAAAGGGTTATAAAAAGTCATGGAGGAACACAGGGAGTATATATTAACGGAGCACCTGCCGGGATTGTAAATCATAATGAAAACAACTACACAGTATATGTCAGTCCGTATTTTGTGTTTAAAGATAACAGCTTCACAAAACACTATTACAATGGCAGCACAAGGGTAAGCAGCAAGATAGGCAATGGTCAGTTCGAGAACCAGTATCGTCCTGGTGTGTTTGAGATCACTGCAGGTGAGGTTAACTACATTAACCGCCAGCAGCAGCTCATGAATTCCAGAACGGAATACGAAAGACAATCCGCTGTACCACCGGGTCCGCCTGTATTAAAAGGTATCTATGCCGATCCTGCATTCTCAGGTAAGGCATATCCCGATCCGGGTACACCGGAGGGAGCCACTCCACGTGGCTGGCCTAAAAAACCGGTATTTGCACTGGCGGGTGGTCCGCCGGGAGCGCCCATACAATGGGGAGAAGATGTAACAAATGAAACAGCGGAGGCAGGATTTGGATTTGTGGGAACCGGAAATATTGAGGAAGATCTTCAATATTTCTACCACACTGACCATCTTGGTTCAACAAGTTATATCACAAATGCGAGGGGAGAAGTTACACAATTTATTGCCTATATACCTTTTGGTGAGACACTTGCTGAACAGCATTCTGACTGGGACAGTCCGATTAAGTTTAATGCCAGGGAACTGGATAGCGAAACAGGATTGTATTATTACGGAGCAAGATATTATGATCCCAGGATAAGTACATGGCTGGGTGTGGATCAGCTTGAGGAAAAGTATCCGTCTCTGTCACCATATGTTTATGCAGCTGATAATCCTGTTATTTATGTTGATCCTGATGGAAGGGAGATAAAGGTGTATAAGGAAGGCAGGACCGTCATAATAGAAGTTACTGGTAAATTAATTAATGAGTCAGCAACCAACTATACTGCTAAAGAGATGCAATCCTTTGCTGACAAGTTGTCTGCAGGAATAGAAGATACCTACAAAAGCAGGGGATTTTCAGGATTTTTCCACAAATATAAAGCTGTTGTAAATATATCGGTCATGTCTGATGCCAATCCGTTGGATAAGTCAGATCATGCATTCAGAATTGTTGACCAGGGGAGTATTCCAGGCACAGAAGACTGGCCGGAAGATATGAGGATGGGAAATCTGGGTATGAGTGCCTGGGGTGAAAATGTGATATATTTTTCCAATCATCTTTTAACCCATCCGGAACGTACCCTTGAACGTACAGGGGCTCACGAATTGGGTCATTCCGCACTTCTGAGACATCCAAAAGCAGGCACCACAAAAGGTAATATCATGCACCAGTCGCGTCGCAAGGAGGCGGGTACCAGAACAACGTGGAGTCAGATCAAACAGATTAAGAAGGCATATGATGCCATGAAACTAAATAAAGGCAGACAGAAATAATTCAAAATGAAGCTGATGATACTTATTTAGTTTCAGATCAATTTATGAATATGAAGTGCTGCGCAGACTTTCCAAACAGTATAATCAGGTATTTAATATAATAGCCTAAAATACAGGCTGTTATGAAGTGTTGTCTGAATTAAGGGGAATATGTTATCTGATTTATATCTAAACCCGTATCATTTTGTTATACTAATGGTAATGAAATGCAACATTTTCTTGATATTGTTTGTTGATAATTGTATAATGTCTGGTTACAACATGATTAAGAAACAAGTGTGAATTTTGTTAGTTATTGACGAAAGATTAAAAGGTGATGAAGTTCT
>CAYQBZ010000446.1:0-2977 GCA_964415855.1 uncultured Rikenellaceae bacterium | reverse complement strand
GCAAAAGAACTGTCATGGATCTTTATTATCCTTACATCTATCAGTGTTGTATACGGCGCATTCGGGGCAGTCGTCCAGAAAGACCTTAAATATATAAACGCCTACTCTTCTGTCAGCCATTGCGGACTGGTATTGTTTGCAGTGCTTATGATGAATAAGACTGCCTTTAACGGGGCAATATTACAGATGATATCCCATGGATTAATGACGGCCCTGTTCTTTGCCCTGATCGGTATGCTGTACGGAAGGACCCATACCAGGATGATAAACAAGATGGGAGGACTGATGAAAGTTATCCCCTTCCTGTCGGTAGCTTATGTAATTGCCGGACTTGCATCCCTTGGACTTCCAGGATTAAGCGGTTTTGTTGCGGAAATGACAATTTTTGTCGGCGCCTTCCAACACAATGAGGTCTTTTACAGGGTAGTCACAATTCTTGCCGTCTCTTCTATTGTAATCACTGCAGTATATATATTGAGAGTAGTGGCTATTCTCCTTCTCGGTCCTGCAACCAATGAGCATTACGAGCATTTAACAGATGCGAAATGGTTTGAAAAGGTATCAGTTGTAACACTTGTAGGATCTGTTGCAGCTATTGGTCTTGCACCATTCTGGTTATCGACAATGATAGGCGTCAGCCTGCAGCCCATAGTTGAGAAGATAATTGCCATTAATCCATTTTAGTCCAGTTATTAATATTAAGAGGATAATATAGTAATATGAGCCTAGTAACCTTTTCAATAATGCGGCATGAACTGCTTCTGACAGCTGCAGCTCTCGTGGTACTGATTGCTGAGATATTCTGTAAGCCGGAACGAAGAAAAAATATAAGCACATTAGCCATTATCGTATTCGCACTTGTAACTGCAGCCGGTTTTTTACCGGCACACACCGGTAACCTGTTCGGGAATATGTACGTGACGTCTGCGACACAGGTGCTGATGAAGAACGTTCTTAACATAGGGGCATTTCTGGTCTTCCTCCAGTCAGTGACATGGCTCAGGAAAGAAGAAAACTCTGAAAAGGTAAGCGAATACTTCATTCTTCTCATCTCGACGCTGATCGGAATGAATTTTATGATATCAGCAGGTCATTTCCTTATTTTTTACATTGGTATCGAACTGGCCACAATACCCATTGCTGCCCTGGCTGCATTTGACCGCTACAAAAACAATTCCGCCGAGGCCGGTATCAAACTCATCCTTTCATCAGCCTTATCATCAGGTGTCCTTCTATACGGATTATCGATGATATACGGCACTACGGGTACCCTCTGTTTTGACGGAGTTGCTGACCTGTTTGTTAACAGCAATCTACAGATTCTTGGATTCATCTTTTTCTTCGCCGGAATGGCCTTCAAGATATCTATCGTGCCTTTTCATCTGTGGACCGCTGATGTATACGAAGGTGCCCCGGTTAATATAACATCATATCTTTCTGTAATTTCAAAGGGAGCTGCAATATTTATACTGATCATCATTCTCTTTACGGTATTTCCTGTAATAATTTCCATCTGGCAGAAGACAATATACATAACATCTGTGCTGACCATGACGATAGGTAACCTGTTTGCCATCCGGCAACAGAATCTTAAGCGTTTTCTGGCATTTTCCTCTATTTCCCAGGCCGGGTATATACTTCTCGGAATTATTGGCGGAAACCAGCTGGGAATGGCTTCGGTCATATATTATGCCCTGGTATACATCTTTTCGAACCTTGGCGCATTTGGTGTGGTTACGGCCATATCAAACGCTACAGGTAAAGAGAATATTGATGATTATAATGGTCTTTATCATACTAATCCAAAGCTCAGCCTGATCTTTACTCTTGCACTCTTTTCATTGGCAGGCATACCCCCGGTGGCAGGATTTTTCGGGAAGTTCTTCCTGTTCACTGCAGCAGCCCAGCAGGGATTTTATCTGCTTGTCCTTATAGCAGTTCTGAACACCATAATATCACTTTTCTACTACCTGCTGGTTGTGAAGGCAATGTTCATAAACAAAAGCGATGCTCCCATTGAAAAATTCCGCAGCGATCTGCCAACGCGATTCGCCCTGGGATTATGTGTTGCAGGTATTGTTGTAACTGGTTTTGCGAGCGTTATATTTGAGGTGATAAGAGGTGTGAGTTTTGGGGTGTGACGGATGACAGACGACAGGCCGGATGACGGGTGCATGACACACGACACACGACTTCGGGAAATTACATAATAATAACATTGTAAGGTATAGTCGAGAATCTGACATAAACCACAAAGTCAACAGATATGGCAATAAATAATGCAAAACATATTATAGGTGAAATAGATGGTATCCGGTGTACCATAGTTGAGACCGGTGCTTCTCTGGAAAGGGCAGCATTCCTGAACGACCTTCTGGGATTCAACAACCTGGAAGTGAAAGAGATGGAAGAAGCAAGCGAAACTGAAGGAGAGGAATCAAAATATACGATCGGGGTTACGGACCTTATTTTTAACCCGGTATTCGCAATATATGAACGACAGCTTAGAACCCGGGAAGGAGCCTTTGTTACTCCCGGCTACTGGAGACAGGAATGCATTGATTGCGATCCGAGGTACTGGCTGAGGAGAAGAACGAAGAAGAACTAATCCCATAATTTGCCATAGAACTGTACGATACACTCACGACCTGTCGTCATTCCATATCTCCCAGGATCTTTCAGCCTGGCCGTAAAGCATTTTTAATCCGCTTATTACTGTACAACCCTGCTCCTCTCCTGCCTTTAAGAATGCGGTGAGTTCAGGATTATATACGAGGTCGAAAAGAATATGATCTTTTGTAAGGCAGCTGTAATCAATATCCGGTCTGCTGTCAATATCCGGGAACATTCCCAGTGGTGTGCAATTGACCATCAACTGGCTGACCTTTATAATATCAAAATTTATATCGGGATAGTGTAGTATTAGTTATATGTTTATTTTGTTTTATGTAATTATTTTGTTTTTATGTTTAGTTAT
>CAYQBZ010000445.1:0-2993 GCA_964415855.1 uncultured Rikenellaceae bacterium | reverse complement strand
AAATAAGAGATACAGCCAGCGCTCATAACAGGATGTTTTTTATTGAAGTAATGGGTGCAGAAGCCGGGTTCATTGCTCTTTACAGCGGAATAGCAACTGGTGCTGAAGCAATTATCATTCCCGAAATCAAGGGAGAAGCCAGGAACCTCAAAGCAACTCTTGAGACGGGGACGTCACGCAGGAAATCGAGTAATATAATAATTGTTGCCGAAGGCGATGAAGAGGGTGGTGCTTTTGCACTGGCTGACAAAGTGAAAGAAGATTTCAGGGATTATGATATCAGGGTCTCTGTGCTGGGGCATCTCCAGCGAGGCGGATCACCCTCGGCCATCGACAGGGTCAATGCCAGCCGTCTGGGTCATGCTGCCGTTGAAGCCCTTCTTGATGACCAGAAAAGTGTTATGGTTGGTCTCCTGAATGATGAGATAACACTCGTCCCTTTCCGCAGAGCTGTCAAGTTGCATAAAGATGTGAACCATTCTCTTGTGGAACTGGCAAGAATTCTTTCTGTTTAGAAAAACTCTTTGTATGGCAGTATCAAAAGTTTATTTTACAAACCTGAGGGCAAGACCATCACAAAACCTCTTAAAGAAGTTAGAATCGCTTGTTATAAAAGCCGGCATAGAGAAAATTGATTTTAATAAGAAGATCACAGCTTTAAAGGTTCATTTCGGAGAGCCCGGCAATCTTGCTTACCTGAGGCCTAATTATGCAGCCTCCATTGTCAGGATGCTTAAAGAAAAAGAATCGATACCCTTCCTTACCGATTGCAATACATTGTATTACGGCTCGCGTTCCAATGCTCCCGCACATATTGAAGCAGCTTTCACTAACGGATATAACCCCTTTGCCACCGGTTGCCCCGTTATTATTGGAGATGGTATCAGGGGTACTGAGTACAGGGAAATTGAGCTTAATATGGAATTTTGTACAACTGCCAAAATCGGATCTGCCATTGCCGATTCGGATATAATAATTTCACTTAACCATTTTAAGGGCCACGAAATGACTGGTTTCGGCGGGGCTCTTAAAAACCTGGGTATGGGGTGTGCTTCAGTAGGTGGCAAATTGTTTCTCCATTCCGGTGCTTCACCTGAAATATATGAAGAGAACTGTACCGGTTGCAGGATCTGTGAGAAATATTGTGCCTATGATGCAATTAAAGTGAAAGAAGACAAACTGGCACATATTGATTACGCCAGATGTGTGGGCTGCGGGCAGTGTGTAGCAGTTTGCCAGTATGATTCCGCAAGAGTTGTGTGGCAGGGCTCATCCGAAACTGTATGTAAAAGGATCGCGGAATATGCTCTTGCCGTGGTGAAGGATAAACCGGCATTTCATATTAATTTTATAATGAATGTCTCACCTAATTGTGATTGCTGGGGATTCAATGATTATCCGCTGGTCCCTGACCTGGGAATAGCAGCATCCTTTGATCCTGTGGCACTTGACAGGGCAAGTGCCGATATGGTTATGGCAGCTCCGGCCCTTCCGGGCAATATTATCTGTAAAAATCATGAAGAAAGTGATCTGGCAGGTGAAGATAAGTTCAGCATAGCACATCCTGATACTTCATGGCAGGCAGGACTGGAACATGGTGTCAGGATTGGTCTCGGCAACTCTGAATATGAGCTTATAACTATTTGAAGCCGTAAGAAGTTGTATGATTTGTCTGCCAGCAATTTTCTGACTAAATTTATCTCTTCCCTGATACAGCGGAACCCTCATGAATGCTAAAGTAAGTATTGCCCGCCTTTCCATAATCTCGAATACCCTTCTCATAATAATGAAGGTAGCAGTCGGACTGATAAGTGGTTCGGTCAGCATTATTTCCGAAGCAATCCACTCTGCAATGGATCTTATTGCAGCAATAATAGCCTTCCTGTCTGTAAGAATATCCGATAATCCTCCTGATTCAAGACATCCGTACGGACACGGGAAAGTAGAAAACATATCGGGAGTTATTGAGGCACTTCTCATTTTTATTGCCGCTGCCTGGATAATCTTTGAAGCTGTCAGGAAACTGGCTGGAGAGGAAACAGTTCTCGACGCTGTTGCACTTGGATCGGTTGTAATGATCATCTCGGCAATTGTAAATACAATCGTCTCCAGGAAACTGTACAAGGTAGCTAAAGTTACAAACTCAGTGGCCCTGGAAGCAGATGCCCTCCATCTCAAAACAGATGTCTATACCTCGCTGGGTGTTGCTGCCGGACTAGGACTCATTTTGCTGACAGGGATAAAGTGGCTGGATCCGGTTGTCGCAATCATTGTTGCACTATTTATAATCCTGGAGTCGTTCCGGCTGTTGAAAAGGGCCTTCACGCCACTTCTTGATACAGCCTGGAGTGTGAAGGAAATTACTGAACTGGAAGACACCTTAAGGGACCTTGAGGTTAACTACCATGACCTGCGGACACGTGTTGCCGGCAATTACCGCTTCATTGACATTCATGTTGAGATACCGGAATATGTTTCAGTGAAAAGCGCCCACAGGTATTGTGATCTTATTGAGGATGAACTGAAAAAAATCTATGGAAACCTTACCGTTACAATTCATGTCGAACCTGGCTAGTCCTCCCTCCCAATGGGTGTGATTGTACTCGCTATCTCTTCTCTCCTGGCTTTTGCACGCTCTTTAATTACAGGTATGAATTCTTCCCCGGCTATTCTGAACTTATCCGGGTTTTCCGGGAAGGAGGCATAAACCATTGTTCCGGGTTTAAGTCCTTCTTCTATCCTTATATTTTTATCATTTGAACCGGCGATGATTACTATCTGCTTTGTTTTATTTTTTGTATAAACGAACGGGACACTGTCTGCTCCCGCCTGGACACATTCAATGGGTAAAAATACTGCATCGTTAACTGTCCGAAGAACTATTTTATTACTTGTAGTCATTGATGGTCTAAGTGTGGGATCAGTGTAATCCAGCTTGATATTCACTTCAAAGACCTTATCATTGGCATTAGGTAATTCTTCGCCAATATTGG
>CAYQBZ010000444.1:0-3008 GCA_964415855.1 uncultured Rikenellaceae bacterium | reverse complement strand
TATGCTTTTCTTTAATAATTCATATGAAGGAAGCAAAGCATCCTGAATCCTTTTGGCATATCTGATACTATCGGTGATATCCCTGTTTTTAATCTCAATGATATCTTTCTGTTTCCTGATCTCAACCGTTCTTTCCTGAACTTTTATTTCCAGTTCCCTGTTTTTATTGCGAAGCTGCCTTTCCCTGTATTTCATCCAGGTGACCACAGAAAAAACAATGAAAATAGTCACGAGAGAATAAAACCACCATGTTCTCCAGAAGGGCGGCTTTATTATAAAAGAATAATTCAGAGTTTCTGAAGTGATTCCGTTTTCGTTAACAGCTGACAATCTGAAAGTATATCGCCCCGGATTTAATCCTGGATAGGTTACTTCATTATCAAGACGTTCCGGAGACCATTCGTTATCAATCCCTTCCATCATGTACCGGTAATACACTTTATCGGGATTGGAGAAGGAAATCCCGATAAACTTAAACGTTAAATGATTGTCTGAATATGAAAGAACAGGATTATAAGGTATATGATACCATGGAGTAATTGTATCAGCTTTGACAGACCAATCCACATCCTGGTAAAAAAGATCAATATCCGTAATATGTAATACGAGAGGGGTCAGATTCAACCTTTCATTGAATGGATTATAGCGTGTAGCACCTCCTATCGTTCCGAACCATATGTTGCCCTCATCATCCTTATATATGGCATTTAATTCGTTTTCAATCCCGACAAATCCATCCGAGCTGTTGTAGCTTTTAATTTTTTTAATGTTCATGGAATAGTCCAGGTACAATTTATCAAAGCCAACATCCGTTCCGATGATCAATGTTGTGTCATCCTGGAATATCAATGAATAGATATTATTCGAACTGATCCGCGTATCATCAACTACTTGTTGTATGGGTGTACTGTCATTGGAATGCACATTAAATCTGAAAACTCCTTCGCCAAAGGTTCCAATCCAGATATTTCCCTGTGGATCCTCAGCGAGTGAATGCAGTTTAGTATAACTCAATCCTTCAGCTTCGTTATAATCGGTCATGGTCTGGTCGTAGAATTTGACCAGGCCTCCAAGGGTAGCCACCCATATATTCCCCAGCTTATCCTCAATGATATGCTGAACTTCGTTATTTATCAGGCCAGACACTTCATTGATATTAAAAAATCCTTCACTGTTATAAATGCTTATTCCTCCTCGTGTGCCGCACCAGACAAAATTTCTCTGGTCTGTACAAATGGTATTCACATAGTTATCAATGAGCCCGTTTTCCTTTTTCAGATATGTAAATCTGTCGTTTTTAAAAGATACAATCCCCTGGTCTGAAGTTGCCAGCCATAAGGTGCCATCCTTATCAACAGTAATAGCATTGATATTATCACTGATCAATCCCTGGGCTTCAGAATATATCTTAACTACTGGTGATTCCCCTTTAAAATCCACGTGATTTAATCCTGCACCATACGTTGATATCCAGAAATTATCAAATTCATCCTGCTCAATGTCAGATATGAGATTCCCGGAAAGCCCTTCTTTTTCAGTATAATGTGCAAAATGATCTCCAATGTATTTGCACAGGCCATTCCCGAAAGGGCTCAGCCAAATATTACCTTCACGGTCCTCGAATATATCAAAGATGAGGTTGCCGGGTAAGCCGGTTGCATCATTTAATATTGTACATGCATCATCAGATATTTTAATTATCCCGGCAGATTGTGTGCCCAGCCACAAATTTCCCCTGGTATCGTTTAAAATGCTCCAAATTTCCTGGTTTCTCAGATCACACTGATCAGGGACATGTGAGACCTTACCAGCCAGATCTCCTTCCATTGTAATGTAAAATGCACCTGCATCAATCGATCCGAACCATAGATTGCCTTTGTTGTCTTCTTCTATACATACTATTCTTGATCCGGGGATATTCAAACCTGGTATTAATCTTTCAACCTGAAATGTGTCTTCCAGGATAGTTAAAACATTTACTCCGCTGCCAAAGGTCCCTATCCAGATCCGGCCATGTTTATCCTCATAAAGTTCAAATATGAAATTGGAGGATAAACCGTTGCTCCGGTTAAATTGTTTAACTGAAATTGAATCAGCGTTAATTATTTCAATCCTGAGGACACCCTTGTCCCGTGTGCCCGTCCAGATATATCCTTCTGAGTCTTCAAGTATACTAAGAATTGAAGTACCTCTAAGTTCCTCTGCCTGTTCAAAAGATCGCATACTTATTCCATCATACAGGTTTAATCCGGTTTCAGTACCTATCCATAAATTTCCTGTGTGATCTTCATAAATTTCCCTGACAGAATTGTTTAAGAGACCATCGCTGACTGTATAAGCCATGAATTGATTTCCCTCAAAACGGATCAATCCGCCTCCCTGGGTGCCAAGCCAGATAATGCCCCTGGAGTCCTGGATGATTTTAAATACGGATGAGTTAGACAGACCGTCCCGGATTGAATAAACCTTAAAATTGTTTTGCTGAGGGTACAGGTTCGGGTAAAGAAACAAGAATAGTATGAATACCAGATATTCAATTCTTTGCTTCATCAGATTATATGTGAATTTTTATCGACTACTACTCTTCTTTCTTAAGAAAAATGAATTGCCCGCCTTCATCCCCGGTATTCTTGATAGGTTCAAACTTGGGGGATTGTTCTGAATTATTGATTACAGGGATTTTGATCTGGCTATACAACTGGGTTGCATCGTAAAACTTGTTGTCATTATTTCTTAAAGCTTTCAGCAGATAGTAGGCAAATACGGAATGACCTTCCCTTCCACCATCCATAACAGGCTCCAGTCCGCCGGAAGTAATTGCACTTCTTGACATAAGATTATGAACTGTTGCATAGTACCTGTCGGAATCTTCAAATGGAATGGTTACGGTTTTCCCCCTGAATATATCACCACTGAAGCAGGCATCAGAGATGAGCAGGGTATGTTTTGAGTCGATCCCTCCAAGATAGGATTGAATGTCCGCATTTGAAATGTAATTGGATACAGAT
>CAYQBZ010000443.1:0-3010 GCA_964415855.1 uncultured Rikenellaceae bacterium | reverse complement strand
AAATTTCCGGTGTGAAAGGCACACATAATTTTTCGAGCAGCGGAGGTGGAGTACATCTGGAAGATATCACAGGAACCACCACGGCAAGCTCATCCGGTGGCGGGGTGACAGCTAATAATCAAAACGGGGATGTTCACCTGACTTCCAGCGGAGGGGGTGTTACTTTGGATGATGCTCATGGCAGCGTTTATGCACATAGTTCAGGAGGAGGTGTACATCTGAATAATATTCACGGTGATGTTAATGCCAGCAGCAGCGGCGGCGGAGTAAGCGTTACCGGGGAGGCAGGATTTGTAAAAGCTACATCCAGCGGTGGTCCGGTTCGTATTAATATAGCCGGCTTAAAAAAGGAATTATATCTGCAATCCAGTGGAGGAGGAATCAATGCAACCATCAAAAATGGTAACAGCCTTGGACTGGATCTGGATCTGAGCTCAGATAAGGTAAGTATTGAGCTTAATAATTTCTCAGGAAGAGTTGAAAAGAATCGTGTAGAAGGAACTTTGAATAATGGCGGAATTCCTGTTTACATGCGTTCCAGTGGTGGAAATGTAACTGTACGGTTTGAGGATTAAAAGGGCTAAGAAACATGACATTTAAAAACATCCGGCTGGCATTCAGGAATCTCCTTCATAACAAAGGAGTTAACAGCATAAATATACTTGGACTGGCGATAGGAATGATGGCTGTTTTGCTTATTTATCAGTATATCAGGTTCGAAAGAAGCTATGACAGGGACCTCGACAATGCGAACAGGATACAGCGTGTGGTCTTCTACAGGTATTACCAGACAGGACTGGATAAAAGTGTGGGTAATAGTTATATGGTAGGTGAACTCGCATACCAGCGAATTCCGGCAGTCGAAAATTTCTGCCGTTGCAAAAAAGAGACTGTGTTTATACAGGCAGGCGAGCAGATATTTAAAGAAGAAAGAACCCTGTTTGCCGACAGTTCATTCTTTGACCTGTTCTCTTTCCCGGTGGTATCGGGTAATAAGAATGAATTCCTGAGAAGTCCCGGCGTTGCGATCATTACCGAATCGCTGGCAAAGAAATATTTCGGGGATGAGGATCCTATCGGAAAAACTATTTATGGAGTAAATCCCGGGAGGAAACCTGTGACAGTTCAGGGTGTGGTACAAGATGTAAGGTCAAATTCCCACCTGAAATTTGACATTGTAATTTCATTCTCCACTATTCTTAACAAAAACTATTGTTATACATGCAATAATACAAACACCTATTTACTCCTGAGAAAAGGGAGTGATCCGGTCGCAGTTGCTGATGAAATCACGTCAATTGCCAAAGAGTATTTAAAAAACATGAAGATGGAATTAACCTTTCCTATAGAATATCACCTGCAGCCGATTACCGACATCCATCTCCATTCAAATTACAGGTTTGAACTTGAGCCGAACGGGAACAGTAAATATTTATCAATTCTGCTGGTAATTGCCATGCTCATACTTATCAGCGCAGGGCTGAATTATTTTAATCTCTATTCATCTATTATCAATCGGCGCATAAACGGTATAGGTATCAGAATAATTAACGGGGCATCTGACCGGGAAGTTATATCTGAATTCATAACTGAAGCTCTTCTTACCGGCATGATCAGCCTTATACTGGCATATATATTACTGGATCTGTTATTCCCGTTTTTCAGGAATTATCTTAATCTCGATTTTGACCTGTCATCGCTATTCCAAGTAAGGACATGGCTCCTGCCATCAATTATCCTGATTGTTCTCAGTATTCTTTCGGGATTAATCCTGGGAATCAGAATTTTCGGAATAGCGCCTGTTTCGTTTATCAGAAAAGAGCTGAACATCGGAAGCAGAAAATACACAACCAGGTTTTACATAATCGGGCAATTCGTTATTGCAATTATTCTCATCGCAGGTACCACAGGAGTTTTGAAACAGATAAGATATATGCAGAATGAGGCATTTACAATGGACATCGACCAGACACTGGTTGTAAAGAGACCGGCTGCACAGGAATTCAACGCCTTGCAGGCATCCTTCCAGGAGGCACTTCTTGGATATCCTGAAATAACAGATATTTCATTTTCCAATATCGCACCCGGAGAGAATAATACTTGGGTTAAAGGGGGTATTTCTTTGAAAGGTGAAGAAACTTTGGAATACCAGTTCTTCCAATCGGATGTTGCACCAAATTTTTTCAGCTTTTTTAATGTGAAACTCCTTGCCGGGAGGAATTTTTTCCCGGATGAAAGTAACTGGACCGGAGGGCCGCGCCATCTTATTCTTAACAAAGAAGCAGCATTGGCATTCGGGAAGGATAACTATAACGATATTATCGGCAAAACACTTTACGATTCTGATAATAAAGAGGACATTGGAGAAGTTGTGGGAATAATAGATGGCTACTTCCAGAATTCATTAGACCAGGAAATCAAACCTACGATTTTTAACTGTAATCAGACAGGTTCTGATATTTTCATCAGGATACGTAATATAAATATCCTGGAACTTATGGATAATGTTAAGACTGAATTCCGTAATTATTTTAAAGATCAGTATTTTGAATACTTCTTCCTTGATGAATATTTCAATACACAATATAAAGCACAGATCCGTCTGTTCAGGTGTTTTTTACTTTTCAGCCTGATGGCAGTTATAATTACTGCTCTTTCCCTTTTTGGACTTGTCATGATTGTTGCAGCTTCGCGGACCAAGGAGATCGGAATAAGGAAACTAAACGGGGCCAGTGTACCAGAAATCCTTTATATGCTTAACAGGGAGTTTATATTACTTGTTACAATTGCTTATCTGGTCGCTACTCCTGTTGCATGGTATTCGCTTCACAGGTGGGCACAATCATTTGCTTATAAAACTGCACTTAGCTGGTGGATATTCGCATTAGCAGGGATAATAGCCATGGGCATTGCATTAGTGACAGTAAGCTGGCAGAGTTGGATGGCAGCGACAAGGAATCCTGTTGAGGCACTCCGATATGAGTAATGAGAAGAGCGAAGATCCTCGCAA
>CAYQBZ010000442.1:0-3011 GCA_964415855.1 uncultured Rikenellaceae bacterium | reverse complement strand
ATCCTAAGCTTGCTGCGCATGTGCGCCATGAGGTGCAGTCAGATGCATGATCCTTATCCCGTGCCTCCCGTACCCGTGCAGGTACGATAACTGTTTGGTAGTACTCAGCAAAATCATCATAGGCGAGATTGATCCCGGGTTCATACTTGTTGCTTCGGCTTACCGCACTTCGGAGATTGTCCGCAACGATCGCCTGTGGGGCTCCCTTATAATACCATAGAGCTCGTTCATTTGAACGTATCCAGTCCTCTGATTGTTGGCTCATGCTTGCTTCCACATAAGTCAATTGACTGCACCCAAGAATAGCCACGAAAACTTCTACAGATTTTTCTTTGCCCGTTTCCCGATCTATAATCGCAAGCTTCTCTCCAGCATAATCTACAAACATCTTGTCTCCAGCTTTGTGATCCATATGCATCGTTACCTCTGACGCATTTCGCCACATCTGAAAGTGATAGCAAAACTGAAAGTTCCCGTAGCCGTCAGGATACTTCTTTTTGTACTCTTTCCAGAGAAAATTGAGGGTCACTCCTTTCCTCTTGAGCTCCTTCACAAAATATGGAAACTGTTTTGACAGCTCCTCGTACTGTACATTCTTCTTAACCTTTCGTTTTTCCAATATGTTCAGCAGCTCGCTGTCAGCCATCTTCTCTATCTGGTCATAACTAAGCCCGCTTGTGTAAAAATCACTTAAATAGCGTGCTACCACAGTGCGCGCAACATTAAGTGCCCTGGCAATCTGCCTCTCACTCATATCAGTCGTTTCTTTTAACCGTATAATATCGCGTATTTTTTTCATACTGGTCCTTCTCCTTGACATAGTATCTCCCTTCACGAAGTATTTTTTTAAAGGGAGAGTATAACGTCTGTTAACTTTAGTTAAGGAAAAAGGATGGTGTTGGATGCTTTAGAGTGTTCGGAAAATAACTGAAAATTGGCACTTTTCAGCCGGAATCGGTGGCACCTTTACTCCGGATTTAGTGGCACTTTTCAACCGGAATGAGTGGCACTTTTGCCACGGAATATGCAATAAGGGAGGGAGGAACATGCGATGACGAGTAGAGAGAAAAAAGAAAAGGAGAAAAATACGATGAAAGCCATGAGGAATATAAAGATCACAATCAAGCAGGTTGAAAACAGGAGTGGTGAGTATATTGCGTATTAAACCTCTGAGTTTTTGGGTGCGACATTCTCAGTGTACTTTAAGGAATGGGTTTCTGATATTACGTATGTAAGGATATATGAAGGATGATATACCATACTCCCTCATCAACCCTGTACTGGGGATATAGCTCATCCCTTTGATGTGTGATAAGATCGAGGCGGTACTCCTCTTTTCCGGGGTAGAGCTTATGGCTCAGATCAGCGATTCGTCCATTAATCATGTGCCGTTTATCCTTATTAAATGGTACCGGAGTACGTAATCCGGCAATCCGGCAATTATTTTATTGAAAATTTGATATTAATAACACAGGGTATTGAATAATTACAACTTTTGTATAATAACAAACTGCTGTATCTGTCAGTTACTTACAGAACAAAGATACTGACGCACCAGCGGTTTTCACTCCTTCATCCTGAGAAGCTCTTCCGTAATCCTGTTAAGATCTTCAATATCCCACATATCCTTCTTGTGATAGGCCAGAAGCAGGTAGAGGGCGTCGATAATACAGAGCTGTGCAAGGAGCGAGGAGAGTGCTGCAACCTTGACATTGCTCTCAAAAAATGACGTACAGAAAAAATAATCTGAATACCTGCTCAGCGATGATTTCATATAGTTGGATATGCCGATTGTCAGGGCGCCGTTTTCCTGTGCCAGCCTCAGGGCATCAACAGGCATTACAGTGCGCCCGGAGTGGGAAATACCAACCCCTGCCTCACCTTTTTTTAGCCTTTTTGCAGCTATTAATATATGAACAGGGTCTGTGTATGCTTCTGCCTGAATATCAATAAGGGAAAACCTAAGCGCAGCGTCCCGTGCCACATGCCCGGAACCGCCGATTCCAAAGAACAGTATTCTCTCCACCCTGCTGAGCCTTCTTGATGCCTCTATGAAATTGTCAAGATCCAGCAGTTTCAGGGTGTCCTCGATGCTCTGTATATTACCCCTAAATACCTTTTTCACTATTTCCTCTTCACCGTCATCCGGGGCGATTGCCCCGAATATCTCCCTAACTACGGATGGAGTATCCCGTGCCAGCTCTACCTTGAAATCCTTGAAGCTACTGTATCCGACCTTCCGCACGAACCGGCTTACAGAAGCAACGCTTGCCCCCACTGCGCTCGCCATATCGTACACCGTCTTGAAGGGAACTTCAGCGGTATACTGCAGCACATAGTCGGCAAGCTTCTTTTCTACATTGGGAAGACTTGGATAGAGTGATTTAATTTTTAGCGTAACACCGGCCATTTTAATTTTCTAAATTTGTTATATAGTGTACATCAATATTGTAATAAAATTACATTGATACATCGACATCTTTATTTTAAATCCTGTTAAGTAGGAACCCAAATTAAGCGATAAGGAAAAAGTCCTTGACAAAAACCCCTAAGTATCTGAATAATAAAGAATTATAAGACAGCAAAAAACACTTAGGAGGAATTTAATTGATACAAAAAGAATTATACTAGACAAAAGAAAAAAATAAAACACATTTTAAAAATCCACCTGTAGTGCTCAAGGAAAGTAAACAAGCACCTTTATTAAGAATAAAGGTGTTTATCCCAAGTTTATATTTATTGCTTCTTATACCCTTTTATTTTGATTTATGTTAACGTTCATTTTACAGCACCGAGCGTAAGCCCGCGAACTATATAGCGTTGTACAAACATTACAAGAATGGTTGGCGGTAAAATTGCAAGAATCGCACGGACAGATAGGGGACCAAATAACACACCCTGGTTCATTCTCGCCCCTGCGATCAGTAGAGGTATTGTTGCCGCCCGGTCATATGTGAGAGTCAATGCAAAAATAAACTCATTCCAAGAAAATGCGAAACATAGAATCCCTG
>CAYQBZ010000441.1:0-3014 GCA_964415855.1 uncultured Rikenellaceae bacterium | reverse complement strand
GGATCATTACTTCCAGATTTCCGGATTATGTTTAATCTCTTTATAGGTAAAGACCGGACCATCTTTACATACAAAGAATTCACCCATCATACAATGTCCGCATTTGCCAAGTCCGCAAGACATATTCTTTTCCATCGACAGGTAGATCTGGTCATCTTTATAGCCCATTTCAAGTAACCTGAGAGTGCCGAATTTCATCATAACGGGCGGACCACAGACAACTGCAACCGAATCCTCAATTTTCATACTTACCTTGTCCAGAAGAGTGGTTACAACACCAACTGTTTCTTTCCAGTCAGGATCGGGTCTGTCGACAGTACGGTAAGCAGTAAATTTATCGATGCTGTTGAGCCTGTCGAAGAGAGGTTTGTAAATACAGTCCACCGGTGTTTTTGAACCGTAGCAGAGAACCACTTCCCTGAGCTTGTCCTTCACAGCCTCAAGTGCATAGAGAAGAGATCTGATAGGGGCAAGGCCGCATCCTCCTCCAAGGATAAGGACCTCCTTGTCATAGAACTTTTCGACAGGATACCCTCTTCCAAAAGGGCCGCGTACACCAAGAATATCACCTTTCCTGGCCTGATGGAATTTCTCTGTAACATACCCGGTTTTCATGATGGTTACCTCCATTCTTTCAGTTACCAGAGGTGAGGAAGAAGGAGTAAAGGGAGCTTCTCCGAATCCATTAAGGGTGAGTTCAATAAACTCACCTGTATTGAATTTTACCGGAGTTTCCGGAACCAGTACTAAAGTCTTGATAAGAGGCGATTCTTCTATCACCTCCTCTATTGAAGCTTTTATAACTTTATATATACTTTCTGTGTCCACTCCTCATCAACTTTATTATTTATATTAGCTCCATAAGAAGTTCATTCTTGTTTATTTTCGATATGCAGGCTTCAATGCATCTTCCGCATCCGGTACAGGCAATGGCTTTGAACCGCTGAGGCTTCCAGACATATTTACACATATACCTGTGCCTGAACCGGTTGCTAAGTTCCTTCAGTGGATCCTCACCGCCGGCAACTCTTTCAAAAGCCGGATACTGGCAGGTATCAAGCTGTTTTACCTTTTCAAAACCTGGCTTGTCTATTAAAAGGAAACAGGTACAGGTTGGACAAACAGCTGCACATGCCCCACAGGACACACACCCGGAGGAGTATTTTTTCCATAGTTGTTTTCCGGAGAGTTCTATTTTGCTCCCTGTGACTTCATAACCAGGGATATTTGATTCACCAAGTTTTTTAACAGCACTCCTCCTGAGTTCATTAATTCTTCCGGGAAATTCCCTTATGGACCCATCAATAATGTTTGCCGGCAGGTACTCCATTAAAAACAATTCTCCCTTTTCTGACCAGGCCTTTAAGTACAGATCTTCCCTGTCTGATGAAAGTGAGATATCACACCCCTTTTCAGGATATGGTTCAATCCCATATGCTGTGCAGTGGCAATATTCCTGTGTTATATAGCAGTCGGATGCGATCAGCAGGGTGTTTTCCCTCCTCGACAGGTAGGTCCCGTCGCAGTATTTTTTATCGAGGTAAATCTGGTCAAGAAGTTTCAGTGCCTCTATATCGCATGAAGGTACACCGGTTATGATAGTGTTTTTTTTACTCTCATTGGACCCTGTTACAATGAGTTTAAATGGGAGGAAGAAAAATTTCAGCGGTGAGAATGGCTTTGCTACATTGTATACAATCTCTTCATCGATTTCTTCATTGATTAATGAATAATCGATGCCTCCGTTTTTTCTGACAGGGACAAATACATCATAGGATAATTTTGACAGATCCTTAAGTAACCTGTGCCATTCATCCAGCTTTATTTTATAGCTATTGTCCATTTCTCCTCATGGGAAAATCAGATCAAGAAAATCTTATCCTAATTTCCCCGGATTCCTGGTTTTTTCCAATGAGGAGGGTCAGGCAATAATTATATACTTGTCAGGGAGAAAGACAATTTTTGTCATTTATCAGAATAATACATGTTATCCTGACTAATGACAGGAGTCATGTTGTTAAGTATATAAAGAGCTGTTTCTTATTCCGGTTAAGAAGGAAGCTTTAAGGATGAGTTCCTAAACTTATTTATTTTTGAGATTAGCAATCCTTTTAAGATTCTCTACATCTTTAAGTATGATCCTGCGTCCCTCAATTGAAATCAGCTTTGCTTCGCGGAACTCTGATAATAACCTTATTATGGTCTCTGTTGCCGATCCGACAATATTTGCAAGATCTTCACGCGGAAGATTGAGAACATTGTTGTTCTCGCAGCCTCCGGGGTAAAATTTGTGGCAGAGTGTAAGAAGTGTTTCAGCAAGCCGTTCCCTGACGGGTTTCTGGGCTATAGAGATCATTCTGTCTTCAGCATCGTGCAGCATGTTACCCAGGGCATTGAGAAGTGCTTTGGTGATGCTAGGATATTTTTCCAGGAGGGCAGAGAAAGTATTGTTACTGATGAAACAGATAACAGAGTCTTCTAATGCCTCTGCCGACAGAAGATAGTAACGTGTACCGGTAATGGACCTGTACCCGAAAAGCTCTCCCGGAGTAACGAACCTTACTATCTGTTCCTTGCCATCGTTACCGACCTTGTAAAGTTTAACTTTCCCGGCGTGAAGGCAATAAACACCAACGGCCCTGCTCTCCTCCTGGAATACAAGCTGTCCTTTTTTATATAATGAGCTTGATTTTTCGAATACCAGATTCTCAATGTCCCCGTTTTCAAGAATGGTGAACTGAGACTTATTGAACACGTCACACGTTGAACATTCCGGTTTGTATTTCATGTCAGATTGCAAGTATGAATATTAATAAACAGCTTGTGATCAATGCTCATCAATATCTGCAAATCCACTATCCAGCTATCTTTTCAAAGATACCGTTAATTAATTAACAATAAAAGAACAAAAGTCATTCAAATTCTATATAATACTATATTCACGTAAACTTGTTAAAGGGGTGCATGGTTTACCTTATATACGTTATAAGCAATTACTTAAGGCGGACCAGGAG
>CAYQBZ010000440.1:0-3015 GCA_964415855.1 uncultured Rikenellaceae bacterium | reverse complement strand
ACCAGCTTCTTCAGACGTGGTTTTGGCTTATGATAAACCTTTATGATCTCTGCCTCGCCGTTTGGATTCGCACTGATATAGACTATCCTGGAACCGGCCTTTCCCCTGGTAAGGTTATATTCCTTATCACGTGTCAGCCCTGATATGGCGCACCGTTTGGCAAGCAACGGACCGTCCTTGCCGTCCTGGTAAACAATGTTATAAATAGTCCTGACATCATTTTTAAGAAATACCTTTGCAATAAGGATGTCATTTCCGACAAAGACCTTATCTGCAATCTTTGTGATCAGATAAACTCCATCTTTCCTTATAACCAGTATATCATCAATATCAGAGCAGTCGCACACAAATTCATCTTTTCGTAATCCGGTGCCTATGAAGCCCTCCTTGTAATTAATATACAGTTTGGCATTGCTGGCAACCACTTTTGTTGCTTCAATGGTATCGAACTTCCTCAGCTCGGTCCTTCTTTCCCTGCCCTTCCCGTATTTTTTCTTTATCTGCCTGAAATAAGTTATTGTATAAGGGATAATATTTTGAAGATGGTTTTTTACCTCTTCAAGTTCGAACTCGATATTTTTTATATGTTCATCGGCCTTTTTAACATCATACTTTGAGATCCTTTTTATCCTGATCTCGGTAAGCTGGATAATATCCTCTCTTGTGACTTCTCTGAGTAAGCGCTTTTTAAAGGGAGCAAGCCCTTTATCGATGGCGACAATTACCGCTTCCCACGTTTCACACTCTTCAATATCGCGGTAAATCCTTTCCTCAATGAATATCTTTTCAAGCGACGACATATGCCACTCCTCCTCAAGTTCCCTCTTCCTGATCTCAAGTTCAGTCTTAAGCAGCGTGACAGTTTTATCGGCAGAGTGTCGCAATATTTCACTTACCCCCATAAAGGACGGTCTTTCCTCAGTTATCACACAGGTGTTGGGAGAAATAGAATATTCGCAATCGGTAAGTGCATACAGGGCATCAATGGTTTTATCGGGTGAGACGCCCGGCGCCAGGTGTACAACAATCTCAACGTTGTCAGATGTGTTATCGTCAATCTTACGGATCTTTATCTTCCCTTTTTCATTTGCCTTAATTATTGACTCAATTAGAGATGTTGTCGTTTTTCCGAAAGGCAGCTCAGTGATCACAAGCGCTTTCTTTTCAACTTTTTCTACCTTAGCTCTTACCTTAACTGCTCCTCCACGCTGACCGTCATTATACCTCGAGACATCTATCATCCCTCCCGTGGGAAAATCTGGATACAGCACAAATTCTTTACCCTGGAGGTAATCAATGGAAGCATCGATAAGTTCATTGAAGTTATGAGGAAGTATCTTTGATGCAAGTCCTACAGCAATGCCCTCAACGCCCAGAGCCAGCAGCAGGGGAAACTTAACAGGTAGGGTGACAGGCTCTTTATTCCGTCCGTCGTATGACAGTTTCCAGTCAGTGGTCTTCTGATTGAAGACTACTTCAAGAGCAAATTTGGATAACCGTGCTTCTATGTACCTGGGAGCTGCAGCCCCATCACCCGTAAGCAGGTTTCCCCAGTTTCCCTGTGTATCTATCAGCAGATCTTTCTGTCCCAGCTGTACCAGAGCATCACCAATAGAGGCATCGCCATGTGGATGGAACTGCATTGTGTGACCGATGATGTTGGCTACCTTGTTATAACGTCCGTCATCCATTCTTTTCATAGAATGGAGGATCCTCCGCTGGACCGGTTTAAGTCCGTCGTTAAGGTGAGGTACGGCACGTTCGAGGATTACATACGAAGCATAGTCAAGAAACCAGTCCTGGTACATCCCTGACAAGGCAGTAACGGAATGAAGCGACACCTTTTCCTGATGTGGCTCTTCCAGGCTTTCCGAACCTAAAAAATCCCGATCTTTCTCTTCCATATAAAAACCCGCGCGCTTTATAATTTTCTTCTACCTCTCCTCCTCAACAATATCTTCTTCTATCCTCAGATTTTCAATAATAAAGTCCTGTCTGTCAGGAGTATTCTTGCCCATGAAAAACTCAAGGAATCCGTTCACCGAATCATTTTTCTTCATTCTTACAGGCTCAAGCCGCATATCTTTCCCAATGAAGTTCTTGAATTCATCGGGCGATATCTCACCCAGTCCCTTGAAACGTGTTATTTCAGGTGCAGGACCAAGATCGGCAATGGCTTTTGCCTTCTCTTCATACGAATAACAATAGCGGGTTTCTTTTTTATTCCTGACCCTGAAGAGAGGGGTTTGCAGTATAAACACATGCCCTTTCTTTACCAGATCAGGAAAGAACTGAAGGAAAAATGTAAGAAGAAGCAGCCTGATGTGCATCCCGTCAACATCGGCATCAGTAGCAACCACAACATTATTATACCTCAGGTTCTCAATTCCTTCTTCAATATTAAGTGCAGCCTGAAGAAGGTTGAACTCCTCATTCTCGTAAACGATCTTCTTTGTGAGGCCGTATGAGTTCAGTGGCTTTCCCCTAAGGCTGAAGACTGCCTGTGTTTCAACATTTCTCGACTTTGTTATTGATCCGCTTGCAGAATCTCCCTCAGTTATGAAAATTGTTGAATCAAGCTTATCAGTATCATTGGTGTTATAATGGATCCTGCAGTCCCTGAGTTTTTTATTATGAAGACTGACTTTTTTTGCCCTGTCCCTTGCCAGCTTCTGGATAGAAGAGATAGCTTTCCTCTCCTTCTCGGAATCCTGGATCTTTTTAAGTATTACCCTGGCTGTCTCAGAGTTTTTGTGAAGGTAATCATCCAGGTGCTTCTTTAAAAATTCACTGATATAGTTTCTTACTGACGGCCCATCGGGACCCATATCCTTTGATCCCAGCTTGGTCTTTGTCTGAGATTCAAAGATCGGTTCTTCCACTTTAATGCTAATAGCTGCAATTATCGATGACCTGATGTCGGAGGAGTCAAAATCCTTCTTGTAGAAATCCCTTATCGTTTTTACAAATGCTTCTTTGAAAGCAGTCAGATGCGTACCTCCCTGGGTGGTATTC
>CAYQBZ010000439.1:0-3023 GCA_964415855.1 uncultured Rikenellaceae bacterium | reverse complement strand
TATCCCTGTGCTGGTTCTGAACAGGGAATCCGCTGACAACGATTTCAGGATCAGGATCAGGAAGAAGCTCTCCGGATCTCATCCTGTATCTTAATATCATGGTATCCTCGCCAAAATAGAGCCAGTTGTCATGTATCTCCATTCCTGTACCCGCATAATCTCCGAAATATTCAATCTCATCTGCCTTGCTGTCGCCGGTATTGTCCCTCAATGCAACGATGCCGTGACCATTATTAAGACTCCTCAGAGCCATGTAGATATCTCCGTTGGCATTAATGTCAATATGTCTTCCCCTGCCAAGATTATCGGCCACTACCAGTGCATGAAAACCCTCGGGAAGTATCAGTCCTGCGTCATCCTTATCAGGAACAAGTCCCGATAATCCAGTCTGTCTGGAAGAATTGCACCGTATCAAAATAAGTGCCAGCACTACCAGAATAATCTTTACAAGATGTTGATTAATAAGATGTTTCATAATGTCATAAGTTGATTGTTATGATTTATGTACCCTGTTAAAACTCCTGTATCTTGAGTATGCAACTATTGCCAGAGCGGCAAGCAGAATAATAGTAACATAGACGAAAGCCGGTATCGGTACAGGGTCACCTGCCGCATAGGAATGAAGGCCTGACAGGTAATAATTCACGCCGAAATAGGTCATTAATACTCCTGAGAAGGCAAAGAGAGACAACAGATTAAAAGTATAGATATCTTTCATCCCCGGGATCATCCGGCTATGGATAACAATACTATATAATATTATAGTAATAAGCGACCATGTCTCTTTCGGATCCCAGCCCCAGTATCTTCCCCACGATTCGTTGGCCCATACTGCCCCCAGGAATGTGCCTATTGTAAGGAAATAAAGACCCAGGGTAAGTGTCCTGAAATTAATAACAGTGAGTTCATCAATTGTAGCGGAGATCCTAACACGGTTCCGGTTATTCGAAAGTGACATAAGTATCAGTGTAATAAGCCCCAGTATGGCTCCCAGTCCGAGAAATCCGTAGCTGCCTGTAATAACTGAAACATGGAGTGTCAGCCAGTAAGATTTAAGAACAGGGACAAGGTTGGTAATCTCGGGATCCATGAAACTCAGGTGAGCCACCATAAGTGTCATCGAAGCCAGTACGGCAGTGGCGGAGAGTGCGAAGGCAGATTTGCGGCTGAAAATAAATCCCGCTAGGAGGGTTACCCACGATATGAAAATCATTGATTCGTACCCGTTACTCATTGGGGAATGGCCCGCAATATACCACCTGAGGCCCAGCCCGAAGGTATGGAAAAGAAATCCGGCAAAGAGCAGCCAGCCGAGGATATTAACAATAAGGGATCGTTCATTTCGTCCCCTAATAACCATAGTGATCAAACCTATAAGCATAATAAGTCCGACAGTAGCATAGAAAGGGAACAGCTTCTCAAAAATGCTTAGCTTTATATATAACAACTCAGCTTTTGTTTTTGATACGGATGGAAGGTCATATTCTGAAAACCGTTCCTGGTAGCCACTTATTGATTCAGCTATCTGCCTGGCCTTTGTTACATTATTGGTCTGAATACATTCTGAAAAGACGGGGAGAATATTCTGAAGGTAGACAGAATCTTCCTTGTTTACAGCTCTCTGTAGTGCTGCTGCAGGCGATCCCCAGTTATTGGAACCATCCTTTATGGGGAACAGCCTGAGAAAATTTCCCTGGTATATCATATAAACAATGTTCAGCCTTTCGTCCACTTTCATCAACTCCTTATCGAATTTGTTTCTTTCCCCCGGAGCTTTGGTGTAGGCCTCATTTACCTCGTTTGATATCTTATATGTTCCGCCGCCATCAAGATCAACAAAATCCGAAAATGCTGCATATTTTCCCCTGATACCCAGCTTTCTTTGCATTTCATTGTTGGAGACCCTTATAAGAGGTACCGTCTGCCAGTTATGGAAATCATAATATATTCCAAGGAACACCTGCATTGAAGTGAGTCCTTCAAATGTATTCCCCCTTGTAACTTTCCGGAGAATATCATTGCTCAGGGAATACAGAGGTTTTGTCCGGCCTTTCTGATCCTGAACAAGTATTTTCCCAAGCTCCTCCGATACTTCCTTGCCGGGAACCAGCTTCTGGGCCTTAAGACCGGTGAATCCCGACAAGAACAGGACCAGAATCAGTGCAGTTCCTGCCTTACGTAAATTGGACTGCCAGTATGTGGCCGTTATATTCCGGAATACTGATCCTTTACTCAACAATGATAGTACAATAAAGATGAACAGCAATGCATATCCCGTATAGGTAACAGTAATACCGGTAACATCCCTGTTCACTGAGAGTATGGTACCTTTTTCATCAGGGTCATATGAAGCCTGGTAAAACCTGTATCCTTTATATTTAAGTATGTTGTTCATGAATATCATGTAAGGTTTTTCAATATTTGCTTTCCTGTCGATAAGCACAACATCGCTTTTATAACCTGAAGGACTGTTGGAACCGGGATACCTGTCAAGGATAAAATCGTTAAGTCTCAGAGTAAACGGTAATAAGGTTGATTGTGATCCATACTGCAGCTCAACGATGTTCCCGTCTATTACACAAGTGCCTGTGGCTGTGTTCTCTTTTCCTGTATCCCACAGGTAGACCGACTCTGAATTATTTCCATCTGAGATGTTAAAGATGAAAGCATTTTTCCCTGTGTTCTGATCAGCAGGATTAACAGCCGATGCAGTAATAACTGCTGATTCATATATCTCCTGTATCACGACCTTAATATTCTTAACATTAAATATCTGCATCCGCTTTATCGGTATGGTTGATTCGGGATCTGAGAGTGTGATCACCTGGGTCTCCATTTTGATCTCGCCCAGATTAAATTTCGAACTGATAAAAAAGTTGCCTGAATCAAGTGATACGTTAACATCCACAGGTTCAACTGCATTAAATCCAAACGAAAGCCCGTTGGATACTATTATTTCTCTTTGTTTCAGTGTCACCGTTTCCATGGATGACAGATCTTCAGTGACGACAAGTGAAACTACA
>CAYQBZ010000438.1:0-3027 GCA_964415855.1 uncultured Rikenellaceae bacterium | reverse complement strand
CGATTCTATGGTGATTGTGTATGACTTCTATATGAAAGTAATTGATAAAATAAGCGAATTTGATAACACCAGATCCTTCAGATCGTGGTACGGAAGGATACTTGTCAATTCGGCAATTGATACTTACAGGCGAAACAAAAAGCATTCGTCATATATTCAGATAAGTGAGATAGAGGCAACGGAAGAGCAGGAACCCGGGATAGATGCTGAGCTTTCCGCCGCCGATATTCTTTACCTCTTCCGGCAGTTGCCCGACAACTACAGGGTGACTTTCAACCTCTTCGAGATTGAAGGCTATTCCCATGAGGAGATTGGGCAGAAACTTGGTATCCCCGCTTCAAGTTCACGTTCGAATCTTTCAAGGGCCAGGAAGATGCTGAGGGAACTCTACATTAAGAATTTCAATGCTGTGAAAAAGGAACAATGAAGTTGTTTGACGACATATTAAGGCGAATCGTCGATAAAGCATTCAGCGACTACAACGCCGACCATCTGGCCGATCAGGGATGGAATTCTTTCATAACAGCGAGAGAAGACAAGCGCAGGAATAAAGCAGTGGTTCCTTTGTGGGCAAAGGCTGCTTCTGTAGCCCTGATTGTCGGAACAGGGGCTTTAATAGGTTACCTGAGTATTAACAGGAAACCTGCAGAAGATATTCTCACTGCATCGGATACGGAATCAAAGAAGGAGATATCTTCACCTTCAGACTCCGGATCTGAAAGGTCCTTTTTACCAGGTATCCCGGAAATATCAGAACCAGTAAGGGAAAGAGATGGCGGAAAATATGCTTCAGGCATGACCGCAGACAACCAATCAGAACAACCTGCAGGAACTCCTCAATTATATAAGGAGGTAATCCTGGCACATATAGATACAACACTTCTGCCTCTGCTTGCGGATAACAGGTTTCAGCTGCCGGAAGATTCACTAAACCATGCCTATGAGGCAGCGCTTAAGAAATTTCAGGATGCCGGATCTGAGGAAACCGTTTCCGAAGAAGCAGTTAAACGGTCTGACAATACTATATTCATGGCAGGACTGTCGGGGCTGCTGGGACATGTGGAAGATGCTGCCTCAGCAGCACCGGGAGTCTCGGTCGGATTCTATCTGGAGCAGAAAATAACGGAAAGGATTTCATTGAGACCGGGCCTGGCTCTTGCAATGAATTCACTTGGAATTGACAACAGGAACGGACAATACGAGGCTGCCTACTCAGTTCCCTTGATAGACGGCAACAGCGGATCAGTAACTTCTTCCAGTGGGCAGCTTAGCATGCTTTCAATGGAATTGCCATTGAATATTGTATATAAAGTGTTCAAAAAGGGGCGTTCCGGTGTCTATCTTTCAGCAGGAACATCAACAATTATATATTTCAGTCAACAATATACAGGCGATTTCGTTAATGAATACAAAATGAACACCTTCGATGCGACATCGGGATCAATAAATTCCGAAACAAGATATTCGACAGTTGAGGTTAACAATAGCTATGGTACACTGAGCCGTACAGATTTCTTCGGGCTTGCGAACTTCTCAGCCGGATACTCACTACCATATGGTAAGACGGGAACTATGCTGATTGAGCCATTCATGCAGCTTCCGGTCAGCGATCTTACTTCTCTTAATCTTCGTGTGCGGTATGGAGGAATATCAATAAAAATCCGCTTTGGCAGCCAGGAGAACGAAGAATAGCAGACGGGCTTTGCTCATGATCAGGGGTGGGAATCCTTGCTATCACAAGTTTTTACATTATTTTTATATCGTTTTGAGACACAAATGTGTAGAATAGACTTGGTCCAACTTCTGAGGTCATATGTTACTACTGAAGAAAATACTCCTGTTTATACTCATCATACTTGCAACAGTGAGCATGAGCAGATGCAAAAAAATTAATAAGTGGAAAGATGACAATCCTGATATTGATCCTCTGAGACAGGGTTTTAAAACAGCTGCAGCTATAGGATATTGTGTTTCTCTGGTCACTACAGTTTTGAGTGGTGATGCTATACCGGACAATGTATTACTGGAAACTTCAACTTCAAATTCCGGATTAATGTATGTGACTATTGATGAGGACAATCCGCTTCCCTTCAATAATAATATTGGGGATATTATAATTGCATATATCTGGGAAGACGATCCGCCAGGCAGCAGGCGTACAGGAGTTGTATCCATTGTTTTTGCAGATATGGATATTATCGGTAATCTTTTCAGGTTTTATGGAATTCATACAGTTCCTGTCATTCAGGATCTGCAAACCGGAAAGATAATGACAGTATATGCTAAACAGGATATCGTATTTGGAGAGGGGAGTGATACATTATTGGTTCTGAGTCTGTCGAATCCACAGTTCAGCTCAGAGCTGCTAAGACTTGACCAGGAACCGCCAACTGATCCTTTTGTGGCAGTATCGCAGAATGTATGGTTTGTGTCAATCGATCAGCAGAATACAATCAATCCGTACGATGATTCATTTGTAATAAGCGGAGGGGGGCAGATAGCAGAAGCAACCAGCATATCAGGCGGGATTCAGTATCATGCTATGATTGAAACAGAATTTATATATGACCGTTGTACGCTAAATCCGGTTCGGGGCAATGCCTTTATTCAAAATCTGAAGGCAGGCACAACAATTGACCTCGGTAATATATACCTCAGCTTTCATGACAATTGTGATGGCAAAGCTTATGTAAATTTTGCTGCCGGAGAATACTTGAATTACATAGGCCGGAATGTTAATCTGCAGTTTAACTGAAATCACTAATAGTTTATTGTCCAGCCATATAAGTGGAAAAGCCAGTGGCAGGCTTAGGCATCCACCAGCTTAACCGGAATTTCTAATCTCTGATTTAAAAGAATAAACCAAATAATAACATAGATTGTTATTGAAGATAGGTGTGAATCTTATCCAAGAATCTTACACCAAATTTTTTTGCAGTCTTATCAATTATAAAATAAATAAATTTAATCCTGATGGCAATTGATTATGAAAACAAAATTTACGAGTTTGAAAACCAGGAATGGATT
>CAYQBZ010000437.1:331-3041 GCA_964415855.1 uncultured Rikenellaceae bacterium | reverse complement strand
TAGCTATATTCTTGATTTGTTCGATCAATTGACTCTTATGATCACTGATTATTTCAAATCCTTCATTCTTGAGTCGAGTATTAATCAACTCTGCATCTGCCCGGGAAATAGTCTCATTAACATTGACTTTGCCCAGGGATACCTCAGCGTTATTTATACCGGCATCCCTGAAAATACTTGAAACAGCCATAATGCATCTGTTACAAACCATGTTTTTGATAAAGATCTTCATAATAAATAATTTAGAAGTATTATTTAATTTACGGCCTCTGCTTGTGTGTATATTGATGAACAATCAGCCTGTCTCCTTTATCATAGGTAAAATAGCTCCAGAGCCAGTTAATTCCCACTAAAAATTTATTTTTCACCCCGATGATCCCCATCAGGTGAATTAATGACCATAGGAGCCAGGCCGGGAAACCCCAGACCGGTATCCGCAAAATATATGCCACTGCTTTCCTTTTTCCAATAGTGGCTATTGCACCTTTGTCTTTGTATTTAAACTTCTGCAAAGGTTTATGTCTTATACAATTTAATATATTGAAGGCCAGGGTTTTACCTTGCTGTATTGCAACCTGGGCGACCATAGGATGTCCCTCTGAGTACCTGTCAATTTGCATCAAGGCAATATCTCCGATAGCAAAAATGTTACTCAATCCAATTATCCTGCTATATTCGTCTACTGTAATTCTGGTTTGTGGTGTGATGATATCGTTTCCTAATCCATGGAGCAATTCTCCTTTAATTCCAGCTGTCCAAAGAACAGCCGATACTCTTTGTTTTTCACCGTTTTCAAACTCCACAATATCACCATTGTAATTCTTTACCAACGTATGAAGTTTAATATCCACTCCCATTTTTTGAAGATACCGGTATGTCTTGTCAGATAATTTCTCCGGCATCTGTTGTAACAAGCGATTTGTCCCCTCAACCAGCATTATCCTTACAGGTG
The DNA here is from genome assembly GCA_964415855.1 of uncultured Rikenellaceae bacterium. GTDB lineage: Bacteria > Bacteroidota > Bacteroidia > Bacteroidales > VadinHA17 > LD21. Next base: position 2,089 of record CAYQBZ010000437.1, on the reverse strand, counting down.
TTTCCCTCAACTCCGGATAATCTTTGGGGATAATATATCTTTTGAACTCTGCCAATGCACCAGCCATTTCGACACCTGCAGGTCCTCCTCCTACGATCATAACACTTCCTAAAGCTTCCTTATCCCGGTCAATGCATTTGAGTACTGCATCCTCAAGGTTCTGAAGGAGATGGCTTCTTATATCAAGTGCATCAGTCAAAGACTTCAGGCCCTGACTGAATCTTGTAATATCTTTATTCCCGAAGAAATTGGTTGTGCTTCCTGTGGCAATGACTAAAAAATCGAATTTAATTTCACCCACGGAAGTAATGATTGTGTTTCGTGCATGACTAACTTCCTTTACCTCAGCCATCCGGTAAATCAGGTTCTTATATTTCCTGAACATTTTGCGGTACGGGAAAACAATGTTGTCAGGTTCAATAGCACTGGTTGCTACCTGGTACAGTAAAGGAATAAACTGATGATAATTGTTCTTGTCAAAAAGTACTACCTGAACCGGTTTATTCTTAAGTCTCTTTACCAGGTTCAGCCCGGCAAAGCCTCCACCTACAACTACCACCCTTGGTAGTGTTGTTTCCGGAATACAAATCAGTCCTTTTGCATGACAGTTTATTTTATCACAATATTTCATTATTTGGGATTAGATGAATACTGAATTATGCTTACAGAACACATTGAATTATACACTAAGGAATCCGACTTCATCTGTTCTGACTTTATATACCTCATCAACCGGCGACACAATGATCATACCGTCACCCTTATAACCGGTACGGCCTGTTTGCCTGATCAGTTGTACAATTCTTTGAATGTTATTTTCATCCGTAAGAATTTCCAGTTTGATAACCCTGTATGCATCTGCAAACGGATATTTTGGACTTATATGTTCTTTTTCATGATCAGAATACATTCCGGTTCCCTCGCATTCTACCATAGTCATGCAGCAAAAACCTTCACCTCTGAGTGAGTGATAGACTTTCTCAATCATCCTGTGTCTGATATATGCTTTAATGAGTTTCATTGTCTTAATATTTAAGGGTTTCCTTTGTTTCACCGCAGGTAAGCATTGCCTCACCATAGTACGGATTACGGATATCTTCTGTTTCACTCAGCCAATAGGCCCCCTTGCTGTTATCTGCCATCGGGCAGAACTGGTAATAAACTGTTTTTTCCATCAGGCCAAAGTTTTTAAGAGTATTGTAGAAATTGTCATTAAAGCTTATAAAAGCTGTTCGCTGAACTTCAATACTGCTGGCTGATGCAATGAGCTTAATCTGTTTATCAAGAATTGCTGCTTCATCCATCCATGTTATCATTTTTTCGCCGGTAAGCAGTTTCATATTTACCCTGGCGAGAATTTGCAGAACATTTTGGGCAGCTTCTTCTACCTTACCAGGATTACTCTCCACGAAAGCGTTCTTTAAGATAATATATTGGTCATACACCTTGTTAAGCTGCATTATGAAATCCATTGGTACGCTGGTCACTGATTGTTGAACTTCAGCGGATCCACTTTCTGATTTGTTTATATTAACAACTGTTCTGTTCCTGGTGTTATCACCTGACATATCCATTCCGGGCATAGTACCGGTTGTGCCGCCTTCAGGATTCATCATGCTAGGAAGTCCCTGGAGCTGAGCCGCTGCATCAATTTTGAAAGTTCCGTTAACTGCAATCTCCTCACCTTCAGATAAACCATCAGTAACTATATAGAAGTTACCGGCTTCAGGTCCCAGTGTAAGCTGGCGATATCGAAAG
>CAYQBZ010000437.1:0-321 GCA_964415855.1 uncultured Rikenellaceae bacterium | reverse complement strand
GTTTGCCGGTCCATAAAACAGCTGACTTTGGGATAATTACCTCCTGCTTTCCGCCGGCAATTTTCGCTTCAATAGTCCCGTTTACAAACATCTCCGGTTTGATATCAAGTTGTGGATTACCAAGTATTACCCTTACTTTTGCTACACGGGTGGCTGCATTAATAAACGGATCGATAAATGACACTTTCCCCGAGTATATTCTGCCGGGGATGGACTGTATGGTAAATTCTGCCTGATCGCCATTTCTTATCCATGGAATGTCGCTTTCGTAGGCATCAAACATTACCCATACATCTCTTAGGTCAACCACCTGGAAAAATG
>CAYQBZ010000436.1:0-3047 GCA_964415855.1 uncultured Rikenellaceae bacterium | reverse complement strand
TATAGCAGAAGTAGATTTTGTTTAACAATTCTTCATCACGTCACCATATGGAAAGTTCCAGAGAAAGGGATGGGGCCCGGTGATAAAATCCAAATGGGCATGGATGACTATGGAATTTCCCTCACCTTTCCTTGTATTGTTGTTTTTCATACTGTCAGGTAAATGGTATTTTCCTCAGGTGATATTTGCAATACTATGGCTCTCGCATTATCTGCACCGGGCGTTTATCTATCCTTTCAGGCAATCGGGTAAGGATAAGCCCTATCCGGTTATTCTTGTGTTAATGGCCTTTGTTTTTAATTGTTTCAATGGGTTTGTTAATGGCAGGGGTGTTTTTCATCTCCACACCTATACTGTTTCCTGGTTATTTTCATGGCAGTTCATAGCAGGCACGGTTCTTTTTATCTCCGGCTTCATTATTAACAAGATGTCGGATGAGAAGCTCCGGGCAATGAGATCCGGCAGTCCCAACGGCTACAAAATGCCTGAAGGATGGTTATTTAATTATATATCATCACCTCATTATCTTGGGGAGATTATTGAATGGACCGGGTGGGCAATCCTTACCTGGTCACTTCCCGGAATGGCTTTTGCGGTCTTCACTTTTGCCAACCTCTTTCCAAGGGCAGTCAGCTCGCACCGTTGGTACCGGCAGAATTTTCCGGACTATCCCGTCAACCGTAAGGCTTTGATACCCTATGTAGTGTAGAGTGCCTGTGGTGCCTGGAGTGCCTGGAGTTATGAGGGATTTAAATTATTTAACTTAAAGTGCTCCAAACTCTGGTCACTCCAAATTCTGGTCACTCCAAACTTTTCATAATATTATTTGGAAAGTAAGATAAGGAGATTTATTTTTGTTCGCGAAATCAAATTTACGAACTGCATGGACGAAGACCCGGCGAGAATATTAAAATAATCCCTGATAGAGAAGGATAGCCGGTAATAACGGTCATCTCCTCTGTATCAGAAACAGTAAGGAGGTGACTATGACTTCACTCACAACTTTTTATTTAAGCGGAATTATAGACAAAGTAGCCTTTGGTGCTGACGGAGATGATATTGGCACCATCAAGGATCTGCTGGTTAATGCTTTGCCATCAGGGCAGAACGATGCCAACCATCAGCTTGTTACAGGCGTTAAGCTCAGGATAAAAAATGAAACAAGGATATATTCCTTTAAAAGCTTCAGGGTATCGAAAGCACGGGAGATGCTGAATGTTACCTGCACAAACCTGAGAGAGCTTGGCAGCAGGGAAATTGAGAATGGCTTATTACTTGTGGAGAATATCCTCGACAAGCAGATTGTGGACCTGAACGGAAGGAAACTTGTAAGGGTAAATGATGTCAGGCTTGTAACCCTGCCTACCGGGACCTATGCCCTGGCTGTTGATATCGGGATTGAGGGACTATTACGAAGGATAGGTATTTCTGTGCCGATCAAAAGGTTTCTTTCGGTCTTTAAAGTAAATATCCCTGCAAAATTTATTCTCTGGGATGATGTACAGGCTATTGATTATTCAAACTCGAATATCAGACTCTCAAAAAGTTATGCTAAACTACAGACTCTTCATCCCTCCGATGTTGCCGATATACTCGAGGACCTTGGCAAGAAATCGAGTATGTCTGTCTTTTCCGCTCTTGATGAAGAGAAGGCTGCTGATGTCCTGGAAGAACTTGAAGTACATGCGCAGATACATATAATTGAAAACCTGCCGGTGGAGAAAGCGGCAGATGTGCTCGAGAAGATGCCCGCTGATGAGGCTGCCGATCTTCTCGATGAGCTTGAGGATGAGAGAGCTGAGCTGCTTCTCGAGGAAATGGATAATGAATCGTCACAGGAAGTAAGGGACTTGCTTGAATACCCTGATAATTCTGTAGGGAGCCTTATGACAACTGATATATTATCTTTTGAACCGGCAACAACTGTTGAGGAAGTGATCGGTGAACTGCGTACCAGGAAGCCTGAACCGGCTGAACTGTACAATATGTTTGTGACCGAGACAAATGACAAGCTGATAGGAAGCTTTGGTCTCAGGGACCTTGTTATAGCGCAGCCCACGACACTTATAAGCCAGATAATGAACTCTGAACCTGTTTTTCTTATTGATGATCAGAAAGTGGATGACATAGCAGAAATAATCTCAAAATATAATCTTCTTGCCGTACCTGTAGTCGATAGTGAAAATGAACTGCAGGGAATGGTGGTTGTGGATGATGTCGTTGAAGACCTGATCAACAAGAGAAGAACAAAGAAAAGATAATTTAAGTCGGAAGTCGGAAGTTGAGGAACGTAGTGACTCAATCCCGCACCAGCGGGAACGGAAGCCGGAAGTTAAAAGCCTTTGATCATGTTGAGAACCAAACTCAGAGACTCGCATTTTTTACGGAACCTGGCAATTTTCTTTGCCATCCTGGGACCGGGTATTATAACAGGTAGTGTCGATAACGACGCCGGAGGTATTACTACTTACTCGGTTGCGGGTGCAATGTATGGTTACGGGCTGATATGGACCCTTATTCCTTCTTTTATTGTCCTGCTGGTTATCCAGGAGATGAATGCCAGGATGGGTATTGTAACAGGTAAAGGACTGTCAGACCTTATTCGTGAGAATGCAGGGATGAAGATCACCTTTTTCATTTTCATCGGACTGCTTGTTTCGAACATCGGTAATACAACAACTGAGCTGGCCGGTGTGGCTGGCAGCATGGAGATTTTTGGTATTACAAAATATATTTCGGTACCGGTTGTATCAATGATGGTATGGTTCCTGGTGGTAAAGGGTACTTACAAGATAGCCGAACGTATCTTTCTTGTATTCAGTGCATCGTTATTGACGTATGTTGTTTCTGCATTAATGAGCAAGCCGGAATGGGGAGAAATAGGATCTGCAATAATACATCCCCGTATGGAGATGAATACACAGAGTCTGGCAATGGTCATTGCCCTGGTTGGAACCACCATTGCTCCGTGGATGCAGTTTTATATGCAGGCATCAGTTATAGAAAAGGGATTGAAGATCAAGAATTTCAGGTACACGCTTGTCGAT
>CAYQBZ010000435.1:0-3059 GCA_964415855.1 uncultured Rikenellaceae bacterium | reverse complement strand
CGTTATATATTGATCCTGTCTATAACGGTTCAACAGATCCAATGGTATGTTATAACAAAAACAGCGGAAGATGGTATATGTATTACACGAGCAGGCGTTCGAATGTTCCGGGCCTGAATGGTATAGAATCTGTCCATGGTTCGCCGATCGGTATTGCTGCTTCCGCTGACGGTGGAGCAACATGGGAGTATATAGGCAATTGCAGTATAGATTACCATCCTGATAATAACCCAACATACTGGGCTCCTGAGGTAATAGAATACAAAGGTAGCTATCACATGTACCTTAGTTATGTTCCTGGGATCTTCGATACATGGGAACATCCCAGAGACATGGTCCATTTAACAAGTTTGGATGGAATAAACTGGACAACAGAATCGGTGTTAAAACTGTCATCCAACAGGGTAATTGATGCCTGTATCATACAATTGCCTGACGGAAACTGGCGGCTCTGGTACAATAATGAAGTAGATAACAAGTCAATTTATTATGCAGATAGTCCGGATCTTAATAACTGGACCGACAAAGGAAAGGTGGAAATCGAAACTGTGGGAGAAGGTCCCAATGTCATCTACTGGCATGATAAATATTTTATGATAGTTGATGAATGGAAAGGTCTTTCGGTATTCAGCTCTGATGATGCACTGAACTGGACAAAACAGGAGGAATATTTGATTTCAGGTATTCCGACTGATACGGATGATACATCGCAAACTACTGAGGGCCGGAGAAGAAGGGTAAGAATGGTGGATGGAAGCAGGGGTAATCATGCTGATATCCAGGTTTCGAACGATCATGCTTATATGTTTTATTTTAGTAATATCCCCGCTGGTATGAATATGCGCGGCTCGGCGGTTTATGTTCAGGATCTGATTTACAATAAGGATGGAACTGTTTCCTGCGATCCTCTGGCTCCCTGTTATATAAATCTTGATCAGGAATAATATGCAACCTGCATCCATAATTTTGTCAGGCTATTCACAATAAACTGTTAACAAAAACACACCAGGTATGAGGACTACTCTTCTAATTCTTTTCGCAAGTTTCTTGTTTTCAACATAACATGGTTGCTTAGCAGCTCAGGGACAGGCACGGGATATGGATCCCATTAATCACCCTGCATGGGCTTCAAAGACAGGAGCCAGTAAAATGCCCGGGAAGAAAAGAACATTTAATGTATCCGATTATGGTGCCAGGAATGATGGTAGTATACTCAATACAAAAGCTATACAGGCGGCAATCGACGAATGCAGCAGGAAGGGAGGTGGTGTGGTAGTGTTTGACGCAGGAGACTATCTGACCGGATCGCTTTTTATTAAAAAGGGTGTTAACCTGATTATAGGGAAGGATGTCAGATTACTCGGGAGTCAGAATATAGACCATTATCCTGAAATAGATACGCGTATTGCAGGTGTTGAGATCAGATGGCCCGCAGCCCTGATAAATGTGATAGACCAGGAAATGGTGGCGATAACAGGGGAAGGTACTGTTCATGCGCAGGGGAAACCTTTCTGGGATAAGTACTGGACCATGCGGAAGCGAAACATCTGGCGGTATTCGTAATATTCTGGCTTACAATTTAGTAGCTAATGGCACAACCAATTGTATTAATTTTAAATCTGCTATCACCCGTGGTGGAACGGTTGAAAATATTTATGTTCACGACATTGAAATGAACAATGTCGGAACAATGCTGAGGGCCACTATGGACTGGAATCCAAGTTACAGCTATTCAACTCTCCCGGAAGGATACTCTTTTGACAGCATTCCTCCCCACTGGAAAGTCATGCTTCAGCAGGTCTCTCCTGAACAGGGAACTCCTCATTTTAAAAATGTCTGGTTAACCGCGATGAGAGGAACAGTTAGGGGTTCGGCTATTTCAATTTCAGGGATGAAGGAGTCGCCTATAGAGAACTATTTTCTTACTGATATTGATATTGAAGCCCGTTCACAGGGAGATATAACATATGCAAAGGGCTGGAGATTTAAAAGTGTCAATATTAAAACAGCTAATCCTGGTGCATTAAAGATTCAGAATAGCGAGAATATGGATGTGAAGTTATCAGATATTCCATAGCGGCTCACGGCTCAGGGTTACTGATTAATTGTCAAATGATTATAGGGACCCCTGTCTTGTCTCCTGCGTCCTATTTTATTATCGAATCATAAAGTGCCTGAAGGACTCCCGACCTGATATTCAGATCAGACAGCAGGTTATTATCGCGTGTAGGGTAGACGCGGTTGCATAGGAAAACATATGTTAATTCATAATCCGGATCGATCCATACAAATGTTCCTGTGAAGCCCGAATGCCCGAAGCTGGAGGCTGATGCACCTTTGGCAGGGTATGCATCGGTACGGGAGAGTTCGGCATTATTGAGAAGCGGTTTATCAAAACCCAGTCCCCTGCGGTTTTCATTTTCCGGGAACTGAACCCTGGTATACTCCTCCATAACATCCTTGCCGATTATCTGCTCACCACCGTATTCTCCCATCCTGCGATACAGCTCCATTAGTTTCATAAGATCATTTGCAGTTGCGAAGAGCCCCGCATGACCTGATATTCCACCCAGCATCGCAGCTCCCTCATCATGGACGGTACCATGCAGGAGCTGCTTACGGAACAGGGAGTCATATTCCGTAGGTACTATTCTGCTAATGGGATATCTCTGATACGGATTAAATCCAATATCAAAGGCACCGATCTTCCGGTAGATATTTCCGGTTACAAAATCTTCCCATTTTTCTCCAGACAGGCTTGAAATTATCTCAGGCGAAAGGATGAAACCCAGATCAGAATAGAGATATTTCCTGTTGCCAACAGGGCTTTTTTTTATCTCTTTAAATATCTTTTTCCGGTATTTTTGATTAATGAATAGTCCCTGTGCAACTTCCAGCGGATATTTGTCAGAATATTCAGGTCTGTAAATCCGCCTGCGGAATTTTCCGTTCTTTCTTACAGTCTCCTTCCAGAATGGTATCCATGCAGTCAAGCCTGCCTGGTGGGTAAGAATGTCACGCATTAATATATCGCCTTTATTTGAATGTCTGAAACCGGG